>JACZYK010000039.1 GCA_022571135.1 Bacteroidota bacterium | reverse complement strand
AATTCGTTCAGTTCCTGTCCGGGTGCGTGACCGATCACTGAAAGAGGAGCGATCGTCATCATAATCAGCATCGCATACCAATTACGCTGACTGGATTTGGATCGCTTGACCAGTACCAGATCCTGAATCTTGAGCAAAAGGACGAATACAAAGACGACCTGAAGCAGCGTCAGGAGATTCATCTTGAATATCGTTGCGAGAACCAGTGGAACTCCTGTTTCCACGTCGAATCCCAGGAACAGGCCGGGTTCGTTTCCGGGGTCTATGGAAAGGGGTTGTCCGACTCGGGAGATGACGGCTCCCGCGACCAGAAAGATCGTTGCGGCGACGAGTATGACCCAGAGGGTCCGCAACGGAGAGGCGCGTCTGGATCTGAAGAGCTGATGCAGAACGAGCCACAGCGACGTATATCCGGCGATTACTATTCCCTGGTAAAGGATTTGAAAAGTCGCAGGTCCAATCGTTCCGGTCGAGTACTGGAACAGGTGATAACTGATCCCCACCACGAAGGAGACAGCAAAAACCAAGCTCAGCACGATCAACTGCATCTGGTCTTTCTTTTGCGGCATGTTCTCGGGAAGATGCTTGCCCTCAGAAAGATCCGATTCTCGCTGCTTTCTACGTAGCATTCGTGATGGTTCAGGCTACTGGGAAAATTGAATGAGGATTGTACTCGAACTCCTTGGCGTTTGTTACACTCAAATGAAGCTCCGCATCATACAAATGTAGGGGTTTCCGGCACATCTCCGAAGAAAAAAATGCCGATCTGGACGATTCGACGGTACTCCGGATAAACCGGCACAAAGATCGTCTGTGGTGGAATTTTCAAGCGATCTCGGTAACTTCGAGACCGCACTGGCGTACAGGAAACGCTCCTGGGTAATTACATCTGTCAGGTCAAGATGAGGAAGCGCAGACTGGTTCGATTTCAATTGTGGATGCTCGTGTTCGTCTTCGGCCTTGTAGTGTGGCGATACGGAGTAGACACCGATCGTCCTGACGGCGTTGTAGTCTTTTCCGACCTGACCGACGGAAGACTCTACAGGGCAGGCCTGCAGGTCGATCAGGCGAGCGACGTCGTGGTCAGTCTCACTGCGGCCTTCGAGACGGATGAGACGGATGCGCCTCTCGCGGTGTATGGTTGGATTCTGAACAACGACGATCTGAGTGTGGTCTGGAAAACGGAGAAGGCTTCTCTTGAGCGGGACGGCGTGATCGCCAGGACTGTGGATACCATTCACGTGCGAAAGGGCTCTTATGAGGTATTTTTTACGACCGTTGGACCTACGGCCGAATCTAGACGGAATACCCCGTTCCTGGGTTTGAGGCCCTATTGGACGAACTATAAATCGGAGTGGCAGATGAGTCTGTCGTTAGTAGGGCGCCCGCAAGAAAAGGCTGTTGCGATTCGACGGGTCGATGCGCAACGCGAGCGTGAAACAGATGAAAATGTAATCTGGGCAACCGGTCCAACCGGAAATGGGGAGAGAAAATCGTTCCTCTTTCGCGTTTCTGCACCCGTTCGGCTCGATATCTACTCGGTCGGCGAAATCTGTACGAATGGATGCGATATCGGAAGGATCGAAAACATGCGCTCTTCCGAGTTGGTATGGCAGATGAGTTGGGGGAATACCACGCCTGCCGGTGGACAGGAAAAGAATCGAGTTTTCAAGGGAGCCGTTGAACTGGAGCCGGGAATTTATTCGGCGGTCTATGAGACCGATGGCGGCCATTCGAGCGAAAAATGGAATGCCAATCCTCCTTTCGATCCCGATGGATGGGGATTTACTCTTTCGACCTTTGAAAAGGACAGGATCGGCGAAGTGGATCCATGGAGGCAATCGGAGCCCCTCGTCGACCTCACGCGTATCGGAGACGACGAGCTGAAGAGGACTCAATTCTCGCTGAGCGAGCCGACCGGTCTGATTGTTTACGTAATGGGAGAGATTTCATCCGGTGGATCGCTCTATGATTACGCATGGATCGAAAACAATTCGAGCCGGGAGACCCTCTGGGAAATGAGCAGGGCGAAATCGCAGGCTGCCGGAGGCGACGCTACAAATCGCGTTGAGATGGCCTTTCTCGAACTGGAAGCCGGTTCCTACACGGTTTACTACAGGTCGGACGATTCTCACAGTTTTGAACGTTGGCGAAAGAGACAACCCAGGAACCCCGAACGTTGGGGAGTTACGGTATTTCCGGCTGATGCAGGATCATTCAACGCAGCATCGTTCGAACTCCTGGAACTTAAAGGTGTGACGACTGAGCTGTTTTCCGGCGAGACGGTCGAAGTAGCCGCCGAGGCAGCTGCATCGACAGCCGAGCAAATCGTCGGATTCCACGCCGTCGGTAACGATGCAGATCTTTCACAAACGTTTGAACTCGAATCCGATTCAAAACTCAGGATTGTGGCACAGGGTGAACTCTCCTCCGGAGGACGTTACGATTACGGCTGGATCGAGCATAAGGAAACTGGCGAAAAGGTCTGGGAGATGACGGTGCGGAACTCCAGATATGCGGGTGGTGAAGACAGAAACCGTAGATTCGAGGGGGTAATAACGCTTCCCTCAGGTGCCTACGTCGCACACTATATTTCGGATTTTTCGCACGCCTTCGGGGACTTCGGCGATGGTCAACCCGACGTTCCGCGGGACTGGGGAATGCGTATCTTTTACGTCAGTCGTTAGGCCCTTACTCAGTCGCGGCCGCCCCCCGTCATCGATGAAAGAGACGGTCGAGATTACTATTTCCGCCGATTCGTCCCTGCAGGAACTTCTGCTCGTCGATCGCTGGTCCCACGAGAATGCGGTCGAGAATTCCGATCTGAACGGCGTTTTTCTCATGTCGGGTCTCATGCGAAAGGATCGTGATACGTTACTTGCCACGCTGTCAAACGAGGTATTTCATCCGATCAAGGAAGATTACGTAGGAGACTGGTGGGCGGTGGCATCAAAAAGAAAGGAAGATTCCTGATGCCTGACAGATCGAAATATTCCTACATCAAGAAGGTGGCCACCATCGACGTCGGTACGAATACGGCTCTTCTGCTCGTTTCGGAATGGAAAAATGATGCATTGCACGTGCTGGCCGAAAAAACCCGATTCGTTCATCTCGGGGCTGGGGTTGATCGTACCGGGATGATCGCTCACGCGGCGCTTCTACGCCTGGAGTCGACGCTCCGGGAATACCGAAATACGGCCCGGAATCTTGGCGCGAATATCGTTGCGATAGCAGGCACGAGTGCCTCCAGGGATGCCTCTAATCGAGTTGCACTGGAGGAACTCGTTTTTCGGGTATCCGGCGTCTCCTATGAAATTCTGGCAGGCGAGGAGGAGGCTTTGTGGAGTTTTGTAGGGTCCGTGTCGGGATTATCTAGCGTCAAGAATGGTACTTGTACGGTTATTGATGTTGGAGGAGGATCGACCGAGCTGATATCCGGCCGTGTGCCTGTCTCGTCGGAGGGCATCGCGGCGATCGACCTTTGCTACAGTCTCGACGTCGGATCGGTTCGAGTGACGGAGAGATGCTTCGCCACGATTCCTCCATCATCTAAAGACTTGCTCTCGGCGACGAAGTGGATCGAAAGCGACCTCGGGTGCCTCGATCTGGCGGCGTCGAAAGGTTCTGCTGTGGTAGGCGCCGCCGGTACTGCAGCCGCCCTCGGTATGGTGCACTCTGGCGCCCGAGCATGGAGCGACGTCGAAGATGGACGGGTCTACCTTTCCGCTGCGGAAGTCGCCGATTGGTCTACAAGACTTCTGAAACTGACACCACAGCAGACGCTGGCCTTGTCACCGATCCATCTCGGCGGGAGAGAGGACGTCTTTGCCGCGGGCGTACTCATACTGGATCGATGTCTGGAAAAACTGGACGCAGGGGGACTGCTCATTACGCCCAGAGGACTGCGGCACGGACTGGCAATTCGATATTTCTGTCAAACAGCCGGCTGACTGCTGCGTTACAGGAACATTAGCATCAGATAATGACGTTTGTGGGATTATTGCATGATGTCCCACACATAGGAAATCCCAAGTGAATGATCGTGTCGAAAAGATGATCGATGTGCTGTCCGGCATCATCGATACGGATAAGGGGAAGGACATTGTGAGATTAGGCCTCGTCAGGGACCTGCGCGTCACCGAGGACGACGTTTCCTTTACAATCTTCCTAAAAGATCCCGGTCGGCCCTTTGCCTTCGAGGTCGAATCGATATGTATCGATGCGATACGAAGCGAATTCGGATCTGAAATGCAGATCCAGGTGAAGATGGATAACGAAATGATCGGTCTCGGAGACCTGACGGTCGACGGGGATAAGGGTGCTCAGGCCCTGGGTGACAACGTACTCAACACGATCGCCGTTGCATCGGGCAAGGGTGGTGTAGGCAAGAGTACGGTCGCGGTCAATCTCGCCATCGCATTGGCGCGTCAGGGTTATGAAGTCGGTATCATGGACGCCGATATATACGGTCCGTCGATACCCACGATGTTCGGTATTGAAGGCGCGAGGCCGAACGTCAACCAGAACCGGCAGATCGTACCCATTCAGAAGTACGGCGTGAAGGTTCTTTCGATGGGATTTCTGGTCGATCCCGACAAAGCCGTAATCTGGCGGGGCCCAATGGTCTCGAGTGCCATTAAACAGTTTCTTGGAGAAACGGACTGGGGCGACCTTGATTTTTTGATTATGGACCTTCCTCCGGGCACGGGAGACATACAGCTGACTATCGTCCAGACGGTTCCATTGTCGGGAGCTTTGATCGTTTCGACTCCTCAGCGCGTAGCTCTGGCCGATGCCCGCAAGGGGGTGGCGATGTTCGAACAGGTCAACGTTCCGGTACTCGGAATCGTCGAAAATATGGCATACTTCACGCCTCCGGACTTACCGGGCAGGAAATACTACCTCTTTGGAGAGGGAGGCGCTAAAGCCTTGGCAGCAGAACTTGGGATACCTGTTCTGGCTGAATTGCCGATCGACGAATCTCTCAGGCGGTCGTGCGATGAGGGCGAACCTGTGTCGGCCACGGGCTATAAATTGTTTGAAGATTTGGCCGTCTCGGTAGCGAGGGTCGTGGCCGTTCGTAATGCGACAAAACCTACGAGCAAAAAAATCGATATTTTACGCAGATAATACGGAACTGCGCAACCGATCTTTTTAGAGAACAGTGCGTACGAATCAGTCGCCCGCCGGATTGGACGCACGAGCGCTTGCATCGAGGAGGCCCAACGCCGGAGAGCGTGATCAGCCTGAACCGAACACAATGTCTGAAACTGAGAGCATTATTCCGCGCGAAGACCAGGAACTGATTCAGCGTATCGAAAGTGCTCTGGATACGATTCGTCCGTACCTGATGGCGGACGGCGGTGCAGTACGTCTTCTCGACATTACACAGGATTACGTAGTCGAGCTTGAACTGCTCGGAGCCTGCGGTACGTGTCCGATGAGCGCGATGACCTTGCGCGCCGGCATCGAACAGACACTCAAGCGGTCAATACCCCAGATAACGCGAGTTGAGGCGGTGAGCGCTCCGCTGTCCATGTGACGGGATTAGGTCCCTCGACGAAAGCGACTGTAATTTCGGTCCTGGGACTTGCATCGCTAGCCAGGAAATATCGTTGAGCCGCCAGGTCTTCAGGAGTGATTTAGGACCGGTAGCTCATGACCAGCGTCAGGATAATTGCTTACGTTTGTTAAGGTAGGCCAATAGCGCCGTGCTGTATGGCTCTGATGTGTCCAACTCCACGAAATCGATGTTTCTTTCACGGCAGCGCAGCCGAAATCTCTCAGTGAAAGCGTGGACCGCTTCGGCGTAGTTTTCTCTTATTTGAGCCGGCTGGATAGACATTTCTTCACCGGTTTCCATATCGACGAACCGCGTAGGTACGTCCGGAAATCGGAATTGTCGCTCTGTATCTGACTCGAGGACGTGGAACACCAGTACTTCATGGCCTCTATATCTGAGGTGCCGAAGGGCGTTTAAAAGCGTCTCATGCTCTGCTATGTTCTCGAAGAGGTCGGTTATGACGACCACGAGCGACCGCCTAGCGATTCTCTCCGCCACTTCATCGAGCACTGACGCCGCTCCTGTCTTCTTGTGTCGCGGTTCGTCGTCTATCAGACGTTCGAGAGTAGCTAAGAGGCGCCGGACGTGTCCGGTTGTACTTTTCGGTGGCCGGATGGTATGCACGGTCTCGTCGAATGCGATCAATCCCGTCGCATCCCGTTGGCGTACCATCATGTAGTGTAGAGCGCTCGCCAGATAGGCTCCGTACTCGAGCTTCGATATCGAAGCACTATGCCGAAATCTCATGGAAGGGGATGTGTCGAGGACCACATAGTGCCGAAGGTTGGTTTCCTCTTCATACTGTTTTACATAGTGACGGTCGGTCTTGGCATAGACTTTCCAGTCGACGTGCCGCAGCTCATCGCCGGGATTGTAGGGTCTGTGTTCTGCGAACTCGACGGAAAATCCATGGTATGGACTCTTGTGCAGGCCGGTTATGAATCCTTCCACGATCAGTCTCGCTCGCAACTCCATGTTGGCGAGCTGCGATACGAAAACCGGGTCAAGGAAACGCAACGTGTTCTCGGAGGTAGCCAAGCCGATCGGTCTGAATGGTGTTGGAGATGCGAAACGAGGACAAATGGTACGAATGAGCGCGTCAGGGTTCCAGACGCATGAATAAATCAGGTCGGGCTGCAGGCCCGGCTCCGATGTCACAGTCTCTGTGTGGCGATGCCCCGGATGTCGTTGGTTTCCAAAGACGAAAATGGTGTAACTTTCATACATGGAGCCTAAGGATGTGATAAAGGCGCAGTTGATGGACGAGCGCGATCTTGACAGAACCCTGGACCGCATGGCCAGGCAGATTGTCGAGATCTTTTCCGTGCATGACAGTCCGCTGACTGATATCGGACTGATCGGAATGCAGTACCGGGGGGTCTTTCTCGCCCGACGAATCCAGGAGAAAATCGCGAAGGTGGAGGGGATCGAAGTGCCGCTGGGCATACTCGATGCCACCATGTATCGGGATGATTTCAGACGGCGTCTCAAGCAGCCTGTCGTCCGTGAAACCGTCATCGATTTCGATGTGACCGAACGCCACCTGGTGCTGGTAGACGATGTGCTCTACACGGGGCGTACGGCGAGAGCCGCACTCGACGCATTGATGGACATGGGGCGTCCGGCATCCGTACACTTTCTGGTCATCGTAGACAGGGGATTGAGGGAGTTGCCGATCCGGGCCGACTTCGTCGGTCGGACCGTACCTACCTTTTCCGGTGAAGAAGTACGCGTCCGGCTCCACGAAGTAGACCGTTCCGAAGGAGTCTGGCTGGTCGAAGCACCTGCCATCCAAACTGAATCAGGAATCGCGGAGGAGTGAACCATCAGTAATCCCACGGGAAAGAGAGCAGATAAGACGGCAAAGGGCTCACTCGACGCACTTCAACACAGACACTTACTCGGACTATCCGATTACAGTGCGACCGAGATCGAGTACATACTCGAGACCGCGCGACAGTTTAGAGAGGTCCTTTATCGACCCATCAAGCGCGTACCTACGCTGCGCGGCGTAACCGTCGTCAATCTGTTCTTTGAAGCGTCAACGAGGACGCGAATCTCTTTCGAACTAGCTGAAAAACGGCTCTCTGCCGACACGGTTAATTTTTCGGCGACGGGATCGTCCGTCTCCAAGGGAGAAACGCTAAAGGATACGGCTCAGAATATCGAGGCCATGAAAATCGACATGGTCGTTATTCGGCACCGGTCAGCCGGCGCTCCGCATTTTTTGACGCAATGTGTCGATGCGGTCATTATCAATGCCGGGGATGGCGCCCACGAACATCCGACACAGGGTCTGCTGGACATACTGACGATGACGGATTGTTTTCCCACCATAAAGGGGCTGAACGTATCGATCATCGGAGACATCATGCACAGCCGCGTGGCCCGCTCGGATGTATTCGGACTGACCGCTCTTGGAGCGAACGTGACTCTGTGCGGTCCAAGACCGTTCCTTCCTGTCGAACTCGAACGGTTGACCGATCGGGGCGCCATTCGCGTTACGACGCGTCTCGAGGAAGCGCTCGACGATTGTGACGTCGCGATGGCGCTGAGAATCCAGATCGAGCGGCAGGGTCGGCAATTATTTCCGAGCCTTCGCGAATATCACGAGCAGTTCGGGATTCGTCGAGAGCATATGGATCGTTACAAGGATCTGGTGATCATGCACCCGGGACCCGTCAATAGAGGAGTCGAACTGGCCAGTGATGTGGTCGATCACGAAAGGGCCGTGATACTGAATCAGGTGACGAACGGAGTGGCCGTCCGAATGGCCGTTCTCTATCTACTCTCGGGATTCCGTGATGGTGAAGTTTAATGGGCTGTCATTACAGGGGAATCCTCTACAGACGTCGACAAGGAACCCTCGTATTTCCGTGTTCGGAAGTTCACGATACTTGGTGGTCCGTACGACACGTGGGAAGACGTTATTGTCCAGAAGCGCGGATCTATCCTGAGCGAACTAATCCAGGCTAAACAGTAAAAACAAATAAACCGGAACCGGTCCGAATCTACGGGTCCAGACCCTTGACAAATCTTCGATCATCCCGTATCGTTGCCGTGAAAATGCATCTTTAGCCTCTCGATTCCGAGTGTCGCAGATGCGGTGCTGACGGACCGTGTAATCGCATATTGCGACGAAACTTATCCAAGCGGCCCTAAGAACCTGGAATCCATCATAGAACAGTAGAATGACCGTTTTTCGTTAATTGAAAGCGCTTCCGGAAATACCGGTCGGCGTTCGTTTCGACGTTCAATTTCCAAATCCATAATCAAACCCATGCGAACAGTGGAAATATCCTCCAACTCGCTCGACACTTTCCTTGCAAGTCTAAAAAGGCGTAACCCGGGCGAGCCGGAATTTCATCAGGCCGTTACGGAAGTAGCGGACAAGATCTGGCCGTTCCTTGAAGAACATCCTGAGTATCAAGGTTCAAATATCTTCGAGCGTATGACTGAGCCGGATCGAGTTATCATGTTCCGCGTGAGTTGGCAGGACGACAATGGCATGATTCAGTTCAATCGAGGCTATCGCATTCAGTTCAACGGTGCGATCGGACCGTACAAGGGCGGTCTTCGGTTTCATCCGTCGGTCAACCTGAGCATCCTGAAGTTTCTTGCTTTCGAGCAGATCCTCAAGAACAGCCTTACGACGCTACCTATGGGGGGCGCGAAAGGTGGCTCGGACTTCGATCCGAAGGGCAAATCGGATGCGGAAGTCATGCGCTTCTGCCAGTCGTTCATGACGGAGCTCTCCCGTCATATCGGCAAGAACGTAGATGTGCCAGCGGGAGACATCGGCGTCGGTAGTCGAGAAATCGGTTATCTGTTCGGGTATTTTCGTCGTTTACGAAACGAGTTTACCGGAACGATGACGGGCAAGGGCCTCGCATTCGGCGGTAGCCTTATTCGCCCGGAGGCAACGGGTTACGGCACGGTGTACTTCGCAAAAGAAATGCTCTCGACGCGAGGCGATTCTCTCGAAGGAAAAATCTGCACGGTATCCGGATCGGGTAATGTCGCACAGTATACGGCCGAGAAGCTAATCGAAATGGGCGCCAAGGTCGTTACGTTGTCTGATTCCTCCGGTACGGTGGTGGATAAAGGCGGAATCGACTCCGAGAAGCTGATCTTCGTTATGGATCTTAAGAACAAACGTCGCGGACGCATAAAAGAGTTCGCGGACGCGTTCGGTCTGGAGTATCGCGAGGGTGAGGGTCCGTGGTCTATTCCCTGCGACTGCGCATTTCCGTCGGCTACCCAGAACGAACTGGACGAAGACGACGCGAGGGCGCTCCTCGATAACGGCTGTTTCGTCGTCGCGGAAGGCGCCAACATGCCGACTACACTGCCGGCCACCAGAGTATTCGAAGAGGCCAAGATCCTGTTCGGACCCGGCAAGGCTGCAAACGCCGGTGGCGTGGCCATATCCGGGCTCGAAATGACGCAGAATTCAATGCGCCTGCAGTGGACAAGGCAAGAGGTTGATGATAAACTGCGGGAGATCATGAGCCGGATCCACGAAAAGTGCGTTCAGTATGGTAAGGAGAGCGATTACATCGACTACGTAAAGGGTGCGAATATCGCCGGCTTTGTTAAAGTCGCCAATGCCATGCTCGCATACGGTGTCGTGTAGCCCTGATGCTGATAGGCGTTCGGAATCAAGGGTGGGCGCTCTACGTCCACCCTTTGTGATTTTCTGAGTGCACGGCACTTTACAGCGCATTCTAGCGTTCGGTAGACTAATTTCGATTCCTCAATCCGAGAGTCTGCCTTGCGAAAATGTTCCCAATGACGCTGAATTTATCCGGCAAGCCCTTCAACCGACGTGATCGACTCGTTTTCGATCCCGCCCGGCGAAAAAGTGTGCGCTCCGGTCCTGAGGAGGAGGTCCGTCAGGCCATGATAGCCTTTCTGACTACAGAACTTAAAGTGCCGGTCGGTCTTATCTCCGTTGAAAAGATGATCGAGGGCTCCGCGCAGCCGCTGCGGGCCGATATCGTTGTCTACGACCGGAGGGGTAATCCCTGGATGATCATTGAATGCAAGGCACGCGAAGTACGGATTAATCAGACTACTTTCGATCAGATCAGCCGGTATAATCGATATCTAGGGGCTGCCTACCTGCTGGTCTCAAATGGCTGCGATCATTATTGCTGCCATCAGGATTCCGCTTCAGGCAGCCTCTCATTTGTCAGCACGGTCCCCCGGTTTCCAGTCCCCGGGAAAGAATGCGAAGAGGAGGGCTGACGGGAGCTCAGGTGTACGAAAGAGAACTACATATCGCCGTTGCAGCCGTTCGGGAAGCCGCCGAATTGTGCCGCAACATTCAGGGGACGCTGGAAGCGTCAGTGTTGGAAAAAACGGATCGGAGCCCGGTCACCATCGCGGACTTCGGGAGTCAGGCGCTCGTGTGTTCGCGCTTGAAAGACGCCTTTCCCGGCGATGCCATTATCGCAGAGGAGGATGCTTCCGTACTGCGAGAGGATAAATCTAATCTCCTGAGAGAGCGTGTCGTCCGTCAGGTTCAAAAGCTCAGAACCGATGCGCGGGCTCCGGAGATTCTTGACTGGGTAGATCTCGGGGGTGACAAAACTTTCTCGGTTCGGTTCTGGACACTGGACCCGATCGACGGCACGAAAGGCTATCTGCGAGGCGATCAATACGCCGTAGCGCTGGCACTGATTGTGAGCGGCAAGCTGACGGTCAGCGCCGTGGCATGCCCGAATCTGTCCCTGGAACAAATGAAGGGCGATTCGGGTCTCTTGATGGCCGCCGTGGCGGGCGGGGGTACCCGAATGTACCGTCTTTCGGACTTGAAGGATCTCGGGATGGCGCGTGTCAGTCAGATGTCGGATCCTGAGCGACTCACAATTTGCGAGTCCGTCGAAGAGTCCCACACTTCGCACGCGGGTAGCGTTCTAGTGGCGCAGCATATGGGTATCTCTTCAGCGTCGATACGTATGGACAGCCAGGCGAAGTACGCCGTTGTGGCTTCGGGAAATGCAGAGATCTATCTGCGGCTTCCATCGGACCGCCGGTACGTAGAAAATATATGGGATCACGCAGCCGGTTCGCTCCTAGTCGAAGAGGCGGGAGGGAGGGTGACGGATATCGACGGAAACGATCTCGATTTCAGTCTGGGTTTTCAGCTGGCAGAAAACAGGGGCGTAGTCGTATCCAACGGTGTCGTACACGAAACTCTGTTAGAGGCCGTTCACCGCGCGGGACTTTAAACTCAGGGTTTTTCACATCGTTCTATTCCTGATGGCCTCCGAGGGCCGCCTTGAGCCTGCGACAGGCTTCTTCAAGAACGGGAAGCTCCTTGGCAAAACAGAAACGAAGGAAAAATCTTCCGTCCTCGGCACGCTCGTAAAATGAATGGCCCGGCACGGTACCCACTCCGGCTCTGTCCACGAGCGTCTTACACGCCGTTACATCGTCTTCGAATCCTTCATCCCGGCCGGCCAGTGGAGAAAAGTCGGCAAGAACGTAGTACGATCCTTCCGGCCACGGGACGATGAACCCGATTTCTTCAAGCGTCGAACACATAAGCGCACGTTTCTCATCGTAAGCTTTCGCCATGTCCACGAAATAGCGGGTGTCCATCTCGAATGCTTCAGCGACGCCGTATTGGAGCGGGGTTGGAGCGCAAATATATATCAGGTCGCTCAGTAGTCCCATCTTGTCTATGATCGATTCGGGACCTACGGCATAGCCCAGTCTCCACCCGGTCATGTTGTATGTCTTTGAGAATCCAGAAAGCGTAATGGTTCGCTCAAAGGCTCCTGGGAGAGAGGCCAGAGAAACGTGCTCCCTTCCGTCGTACAACAGGTACTCATATATCTCGTCCGTTATGCCAAAGAGGTCATGTCGTTGCATGATCTCCAGGAGTTGTTCGAGTTCGCTGCGGCTCCAGACCTTTCCATTGGGGTTACCCGGAGTGTTGACTATAATCGCTTTTGTTTGATCGGTCACCATCGATTCGACGGCTTCGAAATCGACACTCCAATCCGGCCCCGTCATTGTCACATAGCGAAGATGTGCCCCCATCACCTTTAGCAGGTTCACGTGATAACCGTAGAATGGTTCGAACACAATGACTTCGTCTCCCGGATTGAGCAGAGTGAACATCGTGACCACGAATGCGCCGGTAGATCCCACCGTTACCAGGATCTCGTCCGGATCGGATACCGGGATCCGGTTGTAGGAGATCGATTTGTCCACCAGTGCCGATCTGAGGCGATCAATGCCGCCGTAATACGAGTATATCGATCGATCCTCGTCAATCGCCCGTTTTGCACCGTTCTTGATCGGTTCGGGCGTAGGCATATCACAGATGCCCTGACCCAGGTTGATGCCGTTCGATCCCTTGAGCATCAAAGTGACCGCCCGAATATTGCTCTGAAAGAGATCGTTTGTTCTGTCTGCCAACGATTTCATTAGTTCTACCGGTTGTCGGTCGACGTTTTATCCCTGCCCGGCGGCTCAGTCTCTTTCTCGTCTGGAGTGAGCCATCCAAATAGCTTGTTCCAGAGAATTCTCCATGTCGGAAATTCCGTCTGATACGACAGTCCCGCACCGGCCGTGTTGGTCAGATCCGTGCTTTCGAGAATATCGCCTTCTCTTCGGAAGAAAACTTCGACCGAGACGGTAGGGCTCAGGCGAACTTCGACGACGAACTCGCCTTGCAGACCCTCGGGGCTTGTCGATACATCGTCCGCACCGGACCGCGAACTCTGATAGACCCCTTCGCCCCGAATG
>JACZYK010000038.1 GCA_022571135.1 Bacteroidota bacterium | reverse complement strand
TCGACTAATTTTTCTTCGGCCTTTACTTCCTCTTCCGCCGTGATCTCGGTGTCTTCTCCTGTGGGGACAGGTTTTGGCTCGATCGGCTCCTCCGATGGCTCCTCTACAGTCTCACCCTCGTCCGGAGTCGGCAGCCGTATTCCTTCCTCTGACTCACGTCGAGCGGCTCTCTTCTCCTTTATGCGTGCCGCTAAGACTTTGTCATCGGCAAAAGCCTCCAGCAGTTCGAGATAGGCTTCTTCATTCGTGATGGATGCATTGAGGCCCTTGCCGCTAAGTACGTCGGCAAAACCGGCCTCCGCCAGATGCTCCACAAGGGAATCGACCGCGATGTTCAACTCCTGGGAGACCTTGAACAGGCGAACCTTTTTAAATGTATTCGTGGACGTCATGTAGACTGTTTCGTGTACGTGCCGCTCTGCCGGACAGGGCGAGCTACGCTTCGATTTCTCCCCCCTCTTCTTCCTCAAATTCCGCTCGGATCACTTTCAGCACTTCTGCAGCGACCTCCTCTTCCAGGCCGGTCCGCCGAACCAGCTCCTCAGGTGACAGCTCCAGTACGGCCCGGGCCGTATCGCAGCCTATATCGCGCAGTAGCTTGAGGGTATCCGCATCGATTTCGTCTGCAAATTCTTCGATTTCGACGTCTTCTTCCTCATCTGAAATCTCCCGATAGACGTCTATTTCATAGCCTGTCAACGCCGATGCGAGTCTGATATTGATACCCCCGCGGCCGATGGCCTGACTGACTTCATCGGCACGAACGACTACTTTCGCCCGGGGTGGATCGAGATCATCGTTCGTCTGGACGAGAAACGGTTTCGATGGAGAAAGTGCGCGCTTAATCAACTCCACCTTGTCGTCGGACCACTGGACAACGTCAATATTCTCATTTCCAAGCTCGCGGACGACGGCGTGAATACGAGAACCCTTCATACCAACGCAGGCTCCTACCGGATCAATTCTTTCGTCGTAGCTGATAACGGCGACTTTAGCTCGTTCGCCTGGCTCCCTCACGATCTCCTTTATCTCTACGATTCCCTCGTCTATTTCCGGAACTTCAAGTTCGAAGAGTCTCTCCATGAACAACGGCGCGGAGCGGCTGATGATGATCTGCGGGTTACCTGAGGAGTCTCTGCTGACTTCCTTGATAACGGCACGAATCATATCTCCTTTGCGATACCGGTCGCGAAAGATCTGTTCGGATCTCGGAAGTATCAGTTCGACTTTATTATGGATGACAAGAATCTCTCTCCGTCTGATCTGATAGATCTCACCGACTACGACTTCTCCAACGAGTTCCTTGTACCATTCGAAGACGTTTTCCTTCTCTATGTCGCGTATACGTTGACTGAACGTCTGCCGGGCAGTCATCACGGCTCGTCGGCCGAAATCCTTGAAGTCGATTTCTTCTGCCACTTCGTCACCGACCTCAAAATCAGGATCCGATTGTTGGGCAACCGAGTATTCGATCTGTGTTACCGGGTCTTCCAGATCCCAATCGAGCACGACCTCGCGAATATGTAAGATCTGCATGTCTCCGTGGTCCGGATTGAGTATGATCTCGAACGAATCGTCCGAGCCATACCGCTTCCGAATCATGGCGCGAAAAACGTCTTCAATAATGAGCTGAAGCGTATCCCGCTCGATTCCCTTTTCTCGCGCTATTTCGGCGAATGTGGATACAAGAACTGAGCTCTGCATGCGATTGTTTGTCTACCTAGCGTTGGCTATCAGAATCTGATCCTTCTCGTAGCATTACCATGGAAGGCGGATTCTAGCCTGCTTAATCTCATCATATGTAAATGCTCTCTCCGTGCCCGTTTTCAAACGGATATGGATATCCGTATCGCTTCTGGATACCAACTCTCCGTCAAAAACAGAAGAATCTTCCTCATCATCTGAGGAAAGTAGCTTGATTTCGATCTCTCGGCCGACATGCTTACCGTACTGCCTCGGAACTACAAGCGACCGTTCACCCCCCGGAGAGGAAACATTCAGGTGGTACTTCCCGCGAATCAAATCTCCCGTTTCTAGAACGAATCCAAGGCTTCGACTGATCGATGCAAGATCATCGAGGCCCACCGCGTCGTCGCCGTCAACAAAAACTTCCACGACAATCGAACCCTTTCGACCACGCACGACCACATCGACCAGAAACAAATCCGCTCGATCTATCGCTTCTTCAGCCAGTTCTACGACCTGAGACCGAAGATCCAGACGTTCGGATACCATGGCTGTCGTCATCATTCTACGCTACAAAAAACGCCCTGTCCGAAGCTCGGACGGGCGCCACCTGTCTCCTTTCATCAACAAAAAAGGGCGGCTGTTCTGCCTCCCTTTTGCCGCAACAAGCAATATACGCCGAAAATGGCATCGAATGCAATCATTTTCGCCCCCGGAGGATGGTCCAACCAATCTTCCCCCGATTATCCAGTCGACGGCATATCGGAAACGAAATGCAGGTCCGCGTCTCAAATAAGCGTAAGCCTGTTTTCGTCCTGTTTTGACTCGGGATAATCGATTATATAGTGCAGGCCTCTGCTTTCCCTCCTCATCTGTGCACTGCGAATTATCAAGAACGCTACCGCGATCAGGTTTCTGAGTTCGAACAGGTCTGCTGAAACCTTAGATTTCTTGTAGAAATCTTCCGTTTCCTCATAGAGGAGACGTGTACGACGGGCGGCTCTTTCGAGGCGCAAAACAGAGCGTACGATCCCGACATAATCCCACATCACTCGTCTGAGTTCGTCGCGGTTGTGGGAAATTAATACCCACTCCAGAGGATTTTCAGTACCGCTGTCGTCCCAGTCCGGAACGTTGGGGATATTGTCTACGGTAGATGCTTGCACGACGGCCCGCCGCGCCGCTCTGTGGGCGATAACGACAGCCTCCAGAAGTGAATTACTTGCCAATCGGTTGGCTCCGTGGAGGCCCGTACATCCTACCTCTCCACCCGCGAGTAGATTCATTATTGAGGTCTGACCATCGACGTCGGTCTGTACTCCCCCACACATGTAGTGTGCAGCGGGAACGACAGGAATCGGGTCGGTGGCCATGTCATATCCGAACGATAGGCAGGTCCTATAGATGTTCGGGAAATGCGATTCCAGAAAATCCGTGCTCTTGTGGGTGATATCCAGGAGCACGTGAGTCTCACCTCTCGATTTCAGTTGGTCGTCAATCGCGCGTGCGACGATATCTCGGGGCGCCAGTTCCGCTCGATCGTTGTAGTCGGGCATGAAGCGATGTCCATCCAGATTCAGAAGTCTGCCGCCCTCGCCACGTACTGCTTCCGAGATCAGGAACGAATCAGCATCCTCGTGAAAAAGCGCCGTCGGGTGAAACTGCACAAACTCCATGTTTGCGAGTCGTGCTTTCGCGCGATAGGCCATCGCAATCCCGTCACCGGTCGCGACGTCGGGATTCGTCGTATGAAGGTAGACCACTCCGGCTCCACCGGTAGCCAGGAGTGTAACCTTTGCAAGGAATGTAACGACCCGGTTCACGCGCTCGTCGAAAACGTAAGCCCCGAAACAGTGTATATCCGGGCGCAATCGCGTGACGTGCTGACCGATGTGGTGCTCCGTGATCAGTTCCATCGCAAAGTGATTCTCGAACACCCGAATGTTCGGATGCTCTCGCACCCGCTCCAGCAGAGATCTTAAAATCTCATTCCCGGTCGTGTCGGCGGCGTGCACAATCCGATTCGCCCTGTGACCGCCTTCCCTTCCGAGATGCAGCTTACCATCGGAGCGCTCGGTAAACTCGGCCCCGAACGACTGGAGGCTGCTGATGCTTTCCGGTCCCTCGCTCACGATAATTCGAACGACCTCCGGATCGCACAGTCCCGCACCGGCTTCGATGGTATCCAGGACGTGCTGTTCCAGAGAATCGCTGTCCTGAACAACCGCCGCAATTCCGCCCTGGGCATACCGTGTATTGGATTCGAAGGCGTCCTTTTTGGTGACGATGGCAACGGCGCCGTGATCGCCCACTTCCAGTGCATATGAGAGGCCCGCTGCTCCACTGCCGAGTACCAGAAAATCAAAATGCTCCGTCATGGCGACTATTTCAAGACTGTGTGTCTTGTTCCTGTTTACATCGGTGATTTCTGCCTCCGGGCCGTCAGCCTGGGGTAGTATCGCTCAAGAGATATGCCCTGATGAACACGTCCAGCTCTCCATCCATCACGGATTGGACAGCGGTCACTTTCGTTTCCGTCCGGTGATCGTTCACCATGGTGTACGGCTGGAAAACGTAGGATCTGATTTGAGATCCCCATTCGATTTTCTTCTTCGAACCCTCTATCTCGCTTTTCGCCTCCTCCTGTATCTGTCTTTCCAGCTGATAGATCCTGCTCCGGAGCATGGTCATCGCCCGATCCTTGTTTTGCAGTTGGCTCCGCTCCTCGGTACATTCGGCGACTACGCGAGCTTCCTTACCGTTCGATAGCTCTCCCGTCCAGATCAATCGGACGCCCGATTCAATTTTATTGACGTTTTGTCCTCCCTTTCCGCCCGATCTAAAAGTCTGTGTCTCCAATTGATCAGCTCGGACTTCTACTTCAATGGTATCGTCGATCTCGGGGTAAACGAAGACACTCGAGAACGATGTGTGTCTCCTCCCGCTCGAGTCAAACGGGGAGATTCGGACGAGTCGATGCACCCCCGATTCGGATTTCAGATATCCGTAGGCGTATGATCCAGAAATCTCCAGTGATGCCGACTTGATACCGGCCACGTCTCCTTCCTGACGCTCCAGAAGACGGACCTCGTAACCGCTCTTTTCACCCCAGCGCGTATACATGCGCAATAGCATTTCAGCCCAGTCCTGGCTCTCTGTCCCTCCGGCTCCCGGATGAATGGTCAGAATGGCGTCACGGGCATCATCCTGGCCGTTAAGCATGCTTTTGAGTTCCAGTGCGCTCAGCAGTTTCTCAAGGGGAGCGACCTCTGCCTCTATCTCCGACCCAAGGTCTTCGTCCTCCTCGGCTGCCATTTCTATCAGCGTCTCCACGTCGTCGGCACGTCGGCGGACATCGGCCCATTCTTTCACCCATCCCGAGAGTTCAGAGATCTCCTTCTCAACATTCTGAGCCTCCGCGGGATTTTCCCAGAACGATGGATCGAGGCGTTTATGCTCGAGTTCACGGACCCTGGCAGTTCGTCCGTCGATGTCAAAGATACCTCCCGAGCGCGCCCACACGCTCTAAAAGGCTACGTATCCGTTCCTTGTCCATGTGATTCACGTGACGGTATTAAGATTAGGCTTACTGGTTATTGTCGGAAAAAGCGACCAGGGATGAACCTACGGCTCCTCCCGCTACTCCCAGCAGACCTCCGATCAGTATCGTAATAATAAATGTGAAAGGACCCGGTAAATCGCCGAGCAATGAGCCGACGACTCTAGCCATTTCGGTTACCTGTGAAGGAGCCATAAAGTAATCGCCCAGCACGATAGCGGCCCACGCCACTGCCAGTCCAACGCCTCCGATCACCCAGCCTCTCCGCCCTGTACGCCATCCTCCAAAAATCGCACCCAGTACGCTATACATCCAGCCCAGCCAGAAGTGTGCCACGAGTGAGATTAGGATCACTAAAATAAGACGAGGAGCTATCAAAGTATTCCACTGCCGGAAGCTTGGGCTTGTTAACAGGTCCTTTCAGGCCAAAGTTTCGGTATTCTGGCGACGCGCGGCAAAGCTCGAAATTCGGTCAATGGCCTCGTTGATGTTTTCGAGAGAGTTCGCGTACGAACACCGAACGAAACCTGCTCCGCTTGGCCCGAACGCGTCTCCCGGAACCACGGCCACATGCTCTTCCTCAAGTAGTTCCTGGGCAAAATCTTCTGAACTCAATCCTGTAGACCGGATATCGGGGAAGCAATAGAAAGCACCTTCAGGCTCGAACGTTGCCAGACCCGCGGCCCGGAACCCGTCTACGATCACCCTTCTTCGCTGATCATACGCCTGCCGCATCCGCTCAACGTCGTCCTGGCATTCCCTGATTGCCGCTACCGCGCCCCACTGACTTGCCGTCGGCGCACTCATGATTATATACTGATGCAATTTATACATGGCATCGCAGATCGTCCGGGGTGCACAGGCATAACCGACCCGCCAACCCGTCATCGCATAAGCCTTTGAAAAACCGCCCAGAAAAACCGTGCGGTCTCTGAGAGCTTCAATCGACGGCAGACACGTATGCCCGGATCTATAGGCTTCCCCGTATATGAGCCGATCGTAAATCTCGTCCGAAAGCACGAATAGGTCATACCTGACGACTACTTCTGCTATCTCTTCGAGTACGTCGCGTCTGAGAACAGCCCCCGTCGGGTTGCTGGGGTACGAGAGGAATAGAAGTTTTGTATGGGCCGTAATCCGCGACTCTATGTCGGCCGCCCTTACCTGGAAATCGTTCTCAACCGACGTCGGAACATAGACTACTTTCCCGCCGGCGAAAACAGCTGCGGGGCGGTAAGAAACGAAACATGGCTCGGGAATCAGCACTTCGTCCCCGGGCTCGACGAGCGCGAGCATCGCCAGCTGGACGGCTTCGCTGACACCTACCGTAACAAGAATTTCGGATCCTGGATCGTACTTGACACCATAAAGCCTCTGCAACTCTTCGGAGACGACCTCCCGGAGTTCTAGGATTCCGGCGTTGGACGTATATCCGGTCTTCCCTTCATCCATCGAACGCTTTGCCGCATGAATGATAGGATCGGGAGATACAAAGTCGGGTTCACCAATGCCCAGTGTGATGACATCTTCCATGGTAGCCGCAATCTCGAAAAAGCGCCGGATACCGCTCGGAGGTACAGAGGTGACTCTAGTTGTCAGGCGATCTCGCAGATTCATTTCCCTTCCAGTCTGTGCTATTCTCTCCCCTGTTCAACTCGCGCTTACACAGGCGTGCAAAGCTCGAAAATAATTCGCCGAGTACAGGCAAGCCTGCGAATATACGATGCCCCCTAATTAGGGCCTGTTAACAGGCCCTGGCTCAGAGTGATATTCCACGCAGAATCTTTGCTTGTCTGAAACGGCGGAGCAGCATAAATTTTTTACTCCACCCTGCTGATTTGTCCCGGTCGAAGGAGGACTCGCGACACTCGGCACGAAGCCCGATTCCACCACCAGAAACGATCGACGTTAACAATGTCAGACCTTTTTAAGAACTACATCGATGGCCTCTGGCAGCACGCTGCCGGCGGCGAAACGTTCACCGATATCAATCCCGCCATAAACAGTGACGAGATTGGCAAATTCCCGAACTCGGGAGTAGAAGATGTCGATGACGCCGTACGTGCGGCCCGGAAAGCATTCCAGACCTGGAGCAGAAGACCCGCACCTGAAAGGGGCGATATCCTGAAGCGGATCGGAGATCTCTTGACCGAGAGAAAGTCGGAGATCGCCTTCCAGATGACGCGCGAGATGGGGAAACCCTTCTTTGAAACAAAAGGCGATGTCCAGGAGGCGATCGACACGGCTTATTATGCCGCCTCCGAAACGCGCCGACTGTTTGGACATACCGTACCGAGTGAGCTTCCGAGCAAATTCAATATGACCATCCGCCGCCCTATTGGCGTCTGCGCCATAATTTCGGCCTTCAATTTTCCGGTCGCCGTACCGACCTGGAAGATGTTTCCGGCTCTCGCCTGTGGAAATACAGTCGTGTTCAAACCGAGTTCGAGTGTTCCATACAGCGCCGCCCTCCTCGTAAAGGTATTCGAGGATGCAGGTCTTCCTGCGGGCGTCGTAAACCTGGTTCAGGGGCGCGGCAGCATGGGACAATCTCTTGTAGAGCATCCGGACGTCAATGTGGTCTCCTTCACGGGCTCGACCGAAGTCGGCTCGAAGATCGGAGAGGTCTGCGGACGCATGCACAAGCGCGTGAGCCTTGAAATGGGTGGAAAGAATCCGGTTATCGTCATGGCAGATGGGGATCTGGAGCTCGCCGTGGAGGGTATTATCTGGGGTGCGTTCGGAACGACAGGGCAGCGGTGCACGGCGACGAGCCGTCTCATCGTTCACGAGGACGTTCACGACGAGCTGGTCGGAATGCTTGTAACCACCGCCGGGAAGCTTAAACTCGGTTACGGAAACGAGGACGACACTCAGGTCGGACCCGTACTCAACAAGTCAGCCTTCGACACGATCGATAAATACGTTCAGATCGGAAAGCAGGAGGGGGCTAAACTCGCCACCGGTGGGAATCGGGCCAGCGGACCTGGTCTCGATGACGGGTTTTTCTTCGAACCGACGATCTTCACCGACGTAACGCCGGACATGCGCATTGCCAAGGAAGAAATCTTCGGTCCGGTCCTCTCGGTACTCAAAATATCCTCCTACGAAGAGGCCATTGAAGTAGCAAATAACATTGACTACGGTCTTTCGTCTTCGATCTATACGAATGATGTCGCCACTGCTTTCAGGGCCATGCATGACATCGAAGCGGGCATCACGTATGTGAACGGACCGACGATAGGCGCCGAGGCCCATATGCCGTTCGGAGGCATGAAGGCCACGGGAAACGGACATCGCGAAGGCGGTTGGGAGGTATTCGATTTCTATACGGAGACCAAAACGATCTATATCGACTACAGCGGAAAACTGCAGAAGGCGCAGATCGACAATGTTGCCGACTAGGGCCTTTTAACGCCACGTGAAACCGTCTTGGCGGTGGGAAGCGTCTTTTAACAGACCCTGATCCGTGATGGTCGTCAGTGGAGGGGCGTGAAAAGGAAATGCCTACGGATAGATTTCAGGAACGAAGGTCTGCTCGTTCATCGGCGGCCTCACGTAGGCCTCTTCGGCCGGTCGTTCGGGGAGTTCGATAGGCTTGAGCGAAATATCCTCGTAAGGAATCTGCTGGAGCAGATGGTGAATACAGTTGAGCCTCGCGCTCCGTTTGTCGTCGGCATCGACGACGAACCACGAACACTGTTTGGTATCCGTATATGCGAGCATCATATCCTTGGCCTTTGAATACTCCGTCCACTTCATCCTCGACTCCAGATCCACCTCTGACAGCTTCCACCTCTTGGTTGGATCCTGGAGCCTAATATTGAACCGATTTTCCTGCTCCTCCAGGCTCACCGAGAACCAGTATTTGAGGAGGATAATTCCCGACCTGACGAGCATGCGCTCGAAATTCGGACACGATCTGAGGAAGTCCTGGTACTCTTCCTCGGTGCAGAATCCCATAACCTTCTCCACTCCCGCTCGATTGTACCAGCTTCTGTCAAATAGCACCATTTCACCCTCGGCCGGTAGATGCGGTACATATCGCTGAAAATACCACTGAGTACGCTCTTTTTCCGTCGGTTTATTTAGAGCAACTACCCTGCAGATGCGCGGATTCAGTACCTGAGTGATTCGCTTGATGGTGCCTCCTTTCCCCGCAGCGTCCCGGCCCTCGAAAATGACGACGACTCGAAGTTCTTCCTGTTTGATCCATCGCTGGAGTTTGGACAATTCGATCTGAAGGACCTTAAGTTCTCTTTCATATGCTCGCTTGTCCATTCGTTTCTTTTTCTTCGCTCCTATTCTGTCCAGAGTCGAGCGATTCAGATCCGAAATCAGCGTGGAGTGTTTGCTGTTCTTCGAGGTTGTGGCCATGCCATCATTACGTAACTATGAAGATTCATTAAAAAATAAGACAATGTCGTCTGTACTGTTTCTGGCCGGAGTGATCGGCCTGGCACCTTCAGTGTTCCTTCATCGCTTTCATAACATTCTGGTAACATTGCATCGGTAACATTGCCTTACCATTTTCTATTACTGAGGATAAACTTACCGATCCTACCGTGAATATTGTCTCCAGGATTACGAAGAGCGTCGCGGCAGTCATTCTCGTGATGTTTCTGGATGCTTCGGTAGCCGTGGCTCAGTCCGGCGTAAGTTTGAGCGGACGAGTGTTTGCCGATTATTCGTACGTCATCGCATCGCCTGACAAGGAGGCCGAGGGCGATAATGGTTTCGGTTACCGCCGTGTATACATGACCGCCAACTATACGATATCGGATCGATTCTCGGGTCGCTTCAGACTGGAGGCCAATGACGGATCAACGAATGCACAGGGGAAAAACGCTCCGTTCGTCAAGGATCTGTACCTGAAATGGAAGGGAGCACTTGGCGAGGGGCACGACGTCACGATGGGCGTTTCGTCCCCCCGCTCCTTTCTGGTATCTCAGGCGCATTGGGGACACAGATCCCTGGAAAAAACCATTCTGGACAGAGCCGGGGTCATCAAATCGAGGGATATGGGAATCACAGCCAGCGGGCCTCTGACATCGAGCGGGTCGGTCCGTTACGGTCTGATGCTCGCCAACAACAATAACGTCAACGGCGAAAACGACAGGAACAAGCGTGTTTACGGCCAGCTCGAATTTTACCCCGAGGGCCGATTCCATTTTACGGTTGGTGGTGACTATGCAGCCATGGACGACGGCAGCGCATTCACCTTACATGGATTCGCAGGCTATCAGGGAGAAGGCTTTCGCGTGGGCGCAGAAGGATTTTTCCATCCACGATCGTTTGACAACCTCGAAGACAATGACACGAAAATCGGGGGCACGCTATTCGTCATCGCCGAGGTCTCCGAAAAGAATACCGCAATCTTTCGTATCGACCGTGTTGAATGGGACCTCCTCGGAGTCACGACGAGTGAAATCTGGGCCCTCGCCGGTTACACCTTCCATCTTGAGAAAAATATTCATCTGACGCCGAACATCATCTACTCCAAATACAGGGATCAGGATGATCCGTTTATCAACGGTCGCATGACACTGTATTACAAATTTTAGCAGATTCTCCTCAACGAAATTCCCGAATTGAAGACATGAAATACAAGTCAGTTGATCTGATCCTCCTGTTCTCTGCATGCAGCCGACCTGGAGAGGGGTCGCGTCGAGCGGTGCTGCAGAATAAGGGATCTGATACGCTTCGGGCGGTCAGCAGCAGCGCCTGACAATAGCTCGCGCCCTTTCGCAGGACCCCGATCTGCTCATGCTGGATGAGTTTTCGATCGCCGTGGATCCGGTGACGACCATGAGAATCGAAGACGTGCTCCGGGAGCTTCGCAAGGATATTACGATCATACTCGTGACAAATCTGGTCCAGCAGGCAGAGCGTCTGCCGACCGAACGGCCTTTTTCCTCGGTGGCGATCTTATCAAGATCGGCGAAACGCGCGCGATGTTTGATGGAGTCGTCAAGGACCCGAGAACACGTGACTACCTTCAGGGGAGAATCGGGTGACTCATGTCTCGTGAAATAAACATAAGGCCTCGGTCGGGAAACGTACACACGCATTCCCCGGGTCGTGCCCCGACTATCGCCGTTCGCACCGTAAATTTAAACCTCTGGTACGGATCGTTCCAGGCCCTTTTCAATGTCAATTTTGAAGTGAAGGCCGAGCATATCACGTCGCTCATCGGCCCTTCGGGATGCGGAAAAACAACGCTTTTGCGAAGTATCAACCGCATCAACGAGCGGTTCGAACCGAAGGAAAGGTCGAGGTTCTGGGGCATAATGCCTATGCTGTAGATGTCGAGCTCTCCCGGCTCAGACAACAGGTGGGCATGGTGTTCCAGCGCCCGAATCCTCTTCCTATATCCATCTGAAAAAACATTCTGTTCGGACACGACATCTTCACGAAGGGACGTAAATTCTACAGCTCGGAAGAAGATGATCTTGTCGAGGAGGTTCTGAAAACTGTACTGCTCTGGGACACGGTCAAGAATAAACTGAACCGGAAAGCAACCGAACTCTCACTCGAAGAACAACAGAAACTGTGCATTGCCAGGCTCCTTCCGCTTAAACCCTCCGTACTGCTGATGGATGAACCCTGTTCTGCTCTTGATCCGGCGGCAACCGAGGCGGTCGAGGAGTTGATCTGGATGCTCAGGGGAGAGTATACCATCATCATCGTAACGCACAACATGGCCCAGGCCAGGCGTGCAAGTGAAGAATGTGCGTTCATGCTCATGGGTAAGATGATTGAGCACAAACGAACCGAAGAGTTGTTTGTAACGCCCGAAAATCAGTCGACGGCGGATTACATCGAAGTGCGGTACGCGTGAAAGATTATTCGTCCTCCGGACTCATGTGGCGGTCTTCACTCTACTCGCACTGTCTCTCGCCAGGTACTCTGAAATCGTCTGCATCACGAGACGCACCGTCTCTTCCTCAGACTCGTTGTGAATGATCGGAATATTGAATCGGTCAGCCTCGGAAAGAAGGAAGGACTGGAGGCTCCAGATGTGGTCGAAGTTTTCGAGATATCGCTCGGTTTTCCGGGAACTTACCTGCTGACCGCGACCAATCAGTCGTTTCCGGAGTTTCTTCTTCTTCAGTACCGCCAATATAATAGGGACCACCACCGCCTTGGAGTCGGCTGATATTTGCTGCTGCACACTCGGGTGGATATGAATGCCTTCGAGGATGAGAGAAACCTGTTCATTTTCGACCCGGCTGAGCACGCCTTCAATACCGACGCCGACTTGTTCCGCCTGGCTCAGGTAGCCCTGAATAACAGGCGGCTCCGAGTCCGTGTTGTCATCGCTATTCCAGTGCGGCAATGCCTCGAAGGCGGCGAAAGAAGAGACATGAAGAGAAGGGAGAAGCCGCGAGGGCAGCAGTCTTCTCATGACCTCGCGCAGCATGTCCGTCGACTGTGTCCGGACGATATTCAGCCGATGGGCCAGCTCCGACGAGATCGTGCTCTTGCCGCTCCCGGTCGTTCCGCCGATCAGAAGGATCAAAGGACGCCCGGACCTTGAAAAATTCAGCCATTGTCGATACCTGAGAGCAATCGTATCCCCTTCACTTTCCGTAAGCGCTTCCGCGGTATACGCAACGATATCTGCCGATGGCGTAAATTTATTTCCTGCGAGAGCCAAGCGCTGCTCAATGCCGGCTGTAATTCGGTAGGAGGTCTCCCGATCTAATCCACATATGTCCATGGACTGGGCCAGCCGCCCCTTTGAGAACGGTACGGTCGCTCCGTCACTGCTGAGAACCCAGACTACGTTTTCCTTATTTACTTTGTCGGAATACTTTCTCGCCTCATCGTCGTATCCCCGTTCATGCAGATATTCCAGAACGATCGACCTGAGCTCATCGGACGTCAGATTTGGTTTGTCGATCACGTCCTCCCTGATCTCGCAAACCAACTGGTATGCCATTTCGAACGAGAAGCCGGCGTTCCGGAGTGATCGTGTAAGGATACCTCTCAGAAACGGTACCTGACTGTCCTCCCTATCATCGATTATAAAAATCTTGCTAACCTTCACGGCATTAGTAGCTTGAATTGATCTAAATCATAATCCGGAGG
>JACZYK010000318.1 GCA_022571135.1 Bacteroidota bacterium | reverse complement strand
AAGACGCACCCGGGTGCGCCACAGTGAGCAGCGACGAAGGTGAGCGACTAGATACCCGATTTATTCAACCCTCTGCTGAGCCTAGGCTTCGAATCCGTTCTTGGTTCGCCGGAAGATGCCGTTTTGATTGACGTGACCTACGTAGCGGCCGAGAACGCGGACCTCCTCGAATACGTCGGGACGGATGTGTATATCTGAATACTCTTCATTGGCCGGCTCCAGACGAAGCCCGTATTCGTCATAAAAGATCCGCTTTAGAGAGGTTTCGCCGTCATACAGGATCGCTCCTATGCCTCCGTTCGGGATATCGTCGTCCATGAGCAGCACATAATCACCGTCATGGATGTCAGCGCCCTTCATGGAATTCCCCGAGACCCGAATCGCAAAAATCCGATCGATCTGAGGAAAAAGTGTTTCGAGTGTAATCGTACCCAGGTTCTCTTCCACCGCCTCCTGAAGACGACCCGCCGAAATAACTCCCTTTATCGGGATACCTGCGACCGCGCCATAGTCCTTCGACTCCTCCGGGAACCTGAAACCGTCCTCGTCCCTGAGCAGATATCCTTTTTTTACGAGTGCAAGGAGATTCTGCGTCACGCTGTTGGGCGACCTGAAGCCGAAGTAGTCGCCGATTTCTCTGTAGGTCGGCCAGACACCCCCCTCGGTAGCATAATCACGGAGATAGGATAAAAACATCTTCTGTTTGTCTGTCAAGTACTTACGCGGCATGGGTCCGAATAGAATATTCATATGTTACATATATGACAAACATAGGAATCTTACCGGGTAATGTCAACATCTTCCGAAGAAAAGCCCACGGCTTCAGTCGAGGGGCGCTATGTCAAGGAACCGGCCAGGGCTGTTGGTCTCAAGCCCGACCGAGTTGTGAGAAGACCCTTTCGCTCCGGTTGGGATATGCGTCCTCGAAATGATATTTCATGTACTCGGCGACAAGACCTTCCACTCCAGATCGGATCTTCGGGCGGAGAGACATGCGCAGAACGTCCACAAGAGGGGCCCGGGCCAGAATGGCGAAGGCGCGTAATACCGATCGGCCGGCTGTATACCCTGTACCACCCGAACCCGAGCGTATCACTCCGCTGTCCAGCTCGACTCGGCCTCCCTCCCGACCCATCTCATCGAAGATCTCTTTCTCGAACGACGGCGCGAATCCGAGAATCGATGCAAGGCGAAGCTGATAGAACGGCAGCAGGTTTTCGAATCGTTCATCAACTTCGGCGAGCGCTGCAATCACGCTGACGAGCAGAGTGAAAATCTTCAGGTTCTGCTCTTCCACCTGCATGAGGGAATTCGTCAACTCGATGATTCGTAAGCCCACCTCTATCCGCCGCAGCGAGTCTCGTATCGATGTGTAAGCCCGGACGTGGGATGCCTCGGTGAGAGACTGCAAATCCCGCGTGGGTTTGTAGTAAATAATCACCTGTATATGCGAGAGCGGATCGAGGGTTGATCCGAAACGGCTCTTCGGATTTCGCGCGCCCTTTGCCATGACGCCGATCTTCCCCATCTCGCGCGTGAAGAGTGTCACGATCTTGCTTGTCTCACCGTAATCCATCGACCGTAAAACGACCGCTTCCGTTCTGAGTATTGATGGCTTTCCGTTCATTTTAAGGCTTAATACTACTCGTTATCCGAACAGACGAGCAGGAGCAGGTTACGTGCATGCATCCCTGCGTGTCAAGCGTTCAACCTTCCCGGGTCGATTCATGTGGAGAAAATGGCTGTACCGGTTTCAGGAGTTCGTCGGGATCACGGAGCGTGAGTGCCAGACGATTATGATTCTTGTTGGTTTGCTGGTCCTCGGATCGAGCGCACGGCTTTTTACGAAGTCCTCGGATTTGTACGACGATGCTTACTATGCAGAACTCGATGCCGAATTCGAACGGCTGGTCGCGCGTTCAGACAGTTTTGAAGCATCACTCGTCCGAGACCCTGAAGAAGAAGATTTCGACACTGGAAATCCGGAAGGACTCGACCTCAATAAAGCCACGGCCGATCAGCTCGTGCTGCTGCCGCGCATAGGTCCGACGATGGCACAGAGGATTCTAAGGGTTCGCCGTCAAATAGGTCGTTTCGAGTACGTCTCCGACCTCCTTCTGGTAAACGGAATCGGTGAAAAAACCCTCGAAGTATTGAAAGATCTGGTAACCGTTGTGCCGGATACGAGCCAGGGTCGCTAGACTACCCGTCCTTGCCTCTGAGGTCTGGTCATCTTCCCGGCTCTCTCGCACCTCAAGAGCCGCTCCAGACTCAGCCCGTCTCCATCACGTAACTCACTTCCTGCCTGGCAGCCAAGAAAACGAATATGGCGATGAGCGGCAGTGACCATAGACCGTTTATAAGACCGTAGATGACAAAGACTACCGCAAGACCCTGACCTATGAGGGAAGCAATATGGGTGGCATTTCGATACGCCATCTGCGTAGCCAGCGCGGCACGCAGAACCCTGCCGCCGTCCATGGGAAATGCGGGTATGAGGTTGAATACAACCAGCCCCAGGTTAATCCACATCAGAAGGCCAAGAATGTTGGACTGCGTATGCATCGCTGCGTCGAGAGTCACGAACGTCCCGACCATGTTGTTAACCACCTGCAACGCCCCGGCAATGGCGAGGTTGACCGCGGGCCACAGCAGATCCGACAAACTGCCATCGCTTCCCTCCGACGCCTGAGCGGGTAGCGCACACAGCAGTGAGACCAACGCAGTGATGAGTCGGAGCTTCATAGCGCTCTA
>JACZYK010000317.1 GCA_022571135.1 Bacteroidota bacterium | reverse complement strand
GTGTCCGTTCGATGCCAATCGATGGGTATAGGACGAATAATCGCAGGGATCGCCCACGCGTCAGCCGCGGCAGGAACAAGCGAAATCTCTTTCGCGCCGTCTGGAATACGAAATATTCCGGCGCTTGCCATTCCCAGCCATAGCGAATCGGCATAAACATTTGCATCGGACCGATTGGTCTCGATCTCGACCCGGATATCCTGGGCCCGGACCGGCGAGGCCGTTAACACAACGGCGAGTGACAATATGGCCTTAATTCGATTGCGCATCATGATCCTTTTCGGATCTGAACATGTAGACGTATCTCGGTTCGGAAAGGACAATCAGTTCGCCTTCGCGAGCCGCCAGCGCCGATTTGATCCTCCCGTCGAGTTCGGTTTCCCAGACCAGAGATTCCGTCGTCCGATCAAAGCCGTACAGTTTTCTCCCCATGCTGCCAATGTACACATGGCCGTTCGTGATCAGTGGGGCGGCGGTGAAAGCATCCGGGCCGTCGAACTGCCATCGGACGGTTCCCGTTGCCGCGTCGAGGGCGTAGAATATCCCATCTGACGTCCCGACATAAACGATCTCCCCGTCTGTAGCCGGTGAGGTAAATCGCACGGTGAAATCATCGACCTGGAAGGTCCATGCGATACGACCCGTGTCTGCAGCCAACGCGATGAGTCTTCCGCGGGTGGTCGGAACAAAGATCATGGCTCCGAACGCAGCCGGAGACGAATAGACTGGATATCCTACAGACGATGTCCAGATGACATCGCCATCATCACCTCTAAGCATAACGGCATCGCCCCGATCATTGACTACAAAAACAAGATCACCGGCGAGGCTCAATGGCGAGGTCTCTCCGAAGGCCCGTTCGCCGAGCGCGTACGCCCAGGCCTCCTCTCCGGTACCCGGATCGAAGGCCCGCACATTGGCTTCGATGTCCACCCCTATGATATACCGACCTGTATGGACCGGCGCAGTTTCAAAAGGTATGCCGTCGATCCTCCAGATCTTCCGCGCGCGTTTAATGTCGTAAGCCGTCAGCACGTTTGGCCCATATGCGTTCGGAATAAAAGCCGTGCCGTCGTATATGAGCATCGGACCCTCGATGGATGTACCGAAACTCTTGACACCCATCTTCTTTCCTGAATCGATCATGATGGCGTGAACCTCCCCCTTTCTCGTTGCAACCAGAACGGCGTCGTCGACGATCAGAGGAGAACCCGGTCCGAATCCCGCCGACGCATTGTATTTCCAGGCCTCGACGAGCGGAGGAACGACCGAGACGTGAACAAGCCTCTCCCGCCCATCCGTTTTACCATCCATGAGCCAGTCTGTGTCTCTCCCGAAACGGCCGCCATCGAGCTGGAGCGTCTGACACCCCGCAGCGAGCAGGAGCAAAATCATACCCGTGCGAAGTCCTAGCGCAATCATCGCCGCGCGCAATCCTTTTTTACGTAAAGCGTCACCCATTCGGAGACCTGTATTCGCATCTTTTCAAAAATCCCAACCGAAGAAGAACTGTCTGAATCGCTTGTCGATGGTCTTGAAACCATCTTTGTACCGGTACCCGATATCGTATCGCAGTACAATTGCACCAAATAGATTCAGTCGGAAACCGTAACCGACCGCGCCGATCGTATCACCGGCGTGGATCTGCGATATCTTTTCGCTGAAATCCTCGTTCCAGGTATGTGCGGCGTCGAAGAAGAGTGCACCCCTCAGGTTGGCAATCCCGAACGGCGCCAGGATCGGCAAATAAACCGCTGGTGCATTCAGAATCGGGAATCGAAATTCATGCGAGGTAAATAGAACTTTCTGTCCACGCACGCTGAAAAGTCGGAATCCCCTTAGGTCCCAGCTGCCGCCCAGAACGTGCAGCCTGGCTTCGCGTCCCTCGTTCATCCGTCCCATGATCCAGGAGGCGAACGTAAAATCGCGGCCTAATCGGATATAGTGTCGGACATCGCCCATCATCGTGAAGTAACTGACGTTCGAATACAGAACGTCCGTCGTATATGCCAGCATGACTCTCGCCCGCCACCCTTCAATCGGCCCGTTCATCGAATACAGAGCGTTGTCGTGGACCAGAGACACGGTATTCGACAGCAGAAGGGCCTCTCTGCTGATCTGCCTTAGCGATATTTCTTTACTGCTCCAGTTCAGCGAGGTCGACAACTCGAGTCGTCGGAACTTCGTAAGCGGATAGCTCAGCAGGCCGAAGCCACCGTAAATAGTCTCGTACAGGAGCGGAAAATCGCTCGGAGCATCCGGGTCTGTCCGGTCGTACCGCCGGCCGGTAAACCGGTAAATACCGTATCCGATGTTCGCCCTGCGATGCAACTGAACGCGGGAGAGCCGAAAACTCAGATCCCTGAAAAAATTACGTTGGGTCTGCGAAGTATTCAGGATCATAAGACGGAGATAGTCATCCCCGAGCATATCGGAAAACGAGAGCAGCGCTCCACCCGTCGTGCCGAGAACAGGGCTCTGGCTCACGGATCCCTGGGCAAAATCGAGACGATAGTTCTTTTTATAGGGCGCGCGTACCGCACCGATTCCACTCTCGATTCTTTCGAAGCTCCACGCCCGACCCGTATTCGACAGATCCACGAACTGCTCGGCAATCGGTGCGGCGACGAGCGAGTCCGCGTTCTCGAACTGTCGGATCGTGAAACTGAGACCTTCGAAACTCGTGACCAGAATTCGATCGTCCTCCGTCCAGACAGGATCGAAGGCTGCGGCCGCCAGCTTCGTGATCTGTCGTA
>JACZYK010000316.1 GCA_022571135.1 Bacteroidota bacterium | reverse complement strand
TCTAGGGTGCCACGGGACTGAGAATCAGCGTCGAGCATTGTTGAGCTTATAAACGATTTTGCGAATCGTATCGAACTGGAGATAGGGATACTCCTCCCGAAGCAGTTCGATCGCATCGTAGGCAGGAACGTTTATGCGACGCATTGATCGAAACTGACGCCGAATCTGATAGTCACGAACGCCTTTTTCGCTCAGAAGGTTATGTTGCTCAAGTACCGAATAGATGTCGTCATTAACCAACCCGGCCAGCGGATTACCGACTCCCTCGTTAACTGCTACTTGCATAATTTCGATAAATAAGTTCTTGAATAACAAAAACTTGCGTCTTAATCCGGAGGATCTGCAGCCCTTAGTAATTCAAATACTTGGACAGAGGGTAGGGCAGTCACAAAAAATCTACAGAGTGAAATGACCTGAACGGTAAGTGATCGCGGGCGAGCCGTTGCTCAATCGAGTCGAGCCGTAAGGGGATTTTTACGTCCGGAGGCCAGGCTCATTCGGCGTTTCCAACCTGGTCAGGAAGATGTATCCTGGAGCAGTCTACTCAGGCGGCGGAGAAGTATCGGGTTCGGTTCGAACCTGCTCCATTCCGATAGTTTGCCTCGTGCCGTCTCTCCCAAAACTGCGCGCGTGGCCGGCTGTTCGATGCAGTCGAGCAGCGTTGATCGAAGAGGGTCATTGGCGGTGGGCCACACGGACAGGATTTCAGTCTGGATATCGAGATCTCCTATCCGTTTGCAGAGCGCGGCAACCGCAGCTGCACGTGTTTTGGGCGGCACATCGGATTCAAGAAGCGGAAGCAGAAGTTCCAATTTATCCGAATCGTCGGCATCCGAGGCAGCGACCAGAGGAACCGCCGTCTGCCGGACGATATCCTCATCCGAGCGTGTGACCATCGCGGACTGCAGGACTCTCCAGGCGAGCGTCGGATCAAGGTGAACCAGTGTCCTGACGGCGGCTGCGAGAACTACCGGATTCTGTTCGCTGTTGGCGGCGTCGAAAGCTGCCTTTCGCGCTTCCGGCGCCTCCGTAAACGATTCAAGAGCTGAGATAGCGGCCGCCCGGATCCATCCTGACGAGTCCGATACCGCCGACAAGATCTCTCGCATGGCTGATGTGGACGGCGCCAGGTCTCCAAGGATCTCGAGCAGATCGCGGCGTAGAATCTGCGGAAGCGGGCTGGACAGCACGGGGCGCAGTCCAAGCAGTAGCGAGGGATCGACCGCCGTTTCACGCAGCATGGCGATGGCCAGATACCGGGAGGCATCCGTTAGTGCCCGGCGCATTTCTGAGACAAGAACCGATGCATCCCTGGGTCGATCGAATTCGAACAGGATTCTCCCGTCCGGATCGAGCCGGACGTACTGCGGGCCCAGGGACACCGGCATCGATATGGTGGACGACGAGCCGGAAACGCGTAAGCGTGAACGGTCAACGCCGGCGAGAGACGAAGCTTCGACATCCAGATCGAATGCAAACGAAGCAGGGACAAGGTGACCAGACTGCCTCTGAACGATTGTCAGTTCTATTTCGTCCTGGGCCGGCCGGATGGTGTACTCAAAATCCAGGATCGGGTGGCCTGCCCCGTAGACCCATTGATCGAAGAAATCCGACAGGTTCGAATGCGATCTTGATTCCAGGGCATAACGCAGCTCTTCCGTCCCGATCGTGCGCTCGCGCCCGAAAACTGCCAGCAGTCCAATGCCTTCAAAAATTGTCTGCGTGCCCAGTCGCGCGTCGAGCATGTGGAGAATCCAAGCTCCTTTCCCCCTGGCATGCTCGTCCAGCATATCTTCAGGAAACTCCCATCTGTCCCAAACGAGTGGTCTCTGATACAGATCGAACTCCTCGATGTACCGCCGTCGAAGTTTCCACAGTTCGTCCATGTACGCGATCTCGCCGTGCTTCTGTCGGACATACGCAAGCGCCATGAACTCCGAGAGCGCCTCTTGCACCCAGATGTCCGTCCAACCTGGAGGGTGCATGTGGCTTCGCAGCCATGCGCGAGCGACACGCGTTGCGATCGAGTGATCCCGGACCACCGAATTCAACTCCGTTGAGATCATCGTGGGAGGAAGAAGCGATAACCGAACACGGCCGGCATCTCCGCGGAGGAATCCCTGAAGAAACGGAAGCCGTGAGGAGTCTACCTCAACGTTCGTCCTGTCCGTAATAAAATCATGGATGTCCGCGGTTACTTCGGCAAGCGAATTCAGCCGGTCTGCATCGAGTCGAGAATCCATGGAAGCAAATTGCGGTGCGGCAGTAGAGACGGAGACGCCTGAGCCGGCGGAAAATCCGATCTGCGTGGCTGGTCCGGGGGAGAGAATCGCGGAGCGGTGAACGATGCGATCCTCGGTAGGGATGGACGAAAGCCTTGTTCCGGGAAGAAAGGCCGCCCAGTCGATAGGGACGGAGATCCGTATATCGGCTGTAATCCAGTCATCCAGAGAAACGGAGAAGGGCAACAATCGGCCCGTCCGGGAGTCGGAGGAAGTCCATACCGCTGTCCATGGGCCGGATTCGACGCCGAGAGGAAACGTATCGAATCTTGCAGATTGATCGATCTCGATCGAGAAATAATAATCGGAGGCAGCATCGAGTGTCTGCTCCGGAAGGCGCAGGTATGACTGACCGTCTTCCCATTCGATGGCGTCCTCGCCATGGAGTTCGGGGCCGTGAAGTATGGCGGCAAGCGCAGCCGCACTATCCGTCGAGACGGCGATACGGAATGTTTCCACTTCGACTCTTCTGAATGATGCCGTAAACC
>JACZYK010000315.1 GCA_022571135.1 Bacteroidota bacterium | reverse complement strand
CCAGGTTTCATAGAACTGGGGTTCCAATGAGAACGATACTTTTGTACCCTCGAGATTCCACACACCGTCGTTGTTGGACGCCTTGACCACGAAGGTATACTCCTTCGGATCGAGGTTCGTATATGTTGCGCTGTTTTCCGACGTGAGTTCCCAATCCTGATCGTATCCAACGAGTTTATATTGATACATGATGCGATCAGGAGCCGCATAACTCAGCGAAGCGAAACGGAATTCGATCTTGTTTACTCCCGGCTTTATGTCGTGGAATTCGGTGGGTGACAGAAAAACGCCATCCGCAACGAAAGACTCGATATGAACGATGGGCACTACTTCGTTTCGAGGCAGATCCATCGGATCGAGCATCACGATGCCGGCGATGGACGGGAACCACATGCGTCCGTCGGCTCCTTTCCAGCCGGCGGGCTGGAATCCGCCGTTCATTTCATTGCCTTTGAGTCCGTCCAGTCTATTGAAGACCTCCGATTTAACGGTGACGTCTTCACCGGCCATAAAAGCATTCAATTTGTCTTTATTGACACGGAAAATCCCCTTGTTGCAGGTCATCCAGAGGTATCCGTCATCCGATTCGAGAATCTGGTAGATGTAGTCGTTGAACAGACCATCCTGCATCGAAAACGTGCTGAACCGCCCATCCTTGAATCTTGTGAGTCCACCTCCGTACGTGCCAATCCAGATGGCGTTTTCGGTATCCACGTGGAGGGCGAAGACATTATCGTGGCTCAGTCCGTCGTTCGTCGTGTAAGTCTCGATACCCTCGTCGGTGATCCGGTTCAGACCACTTGCGTAGGTGCCGATCCACATAGCGCCGTCCAGATCCTGCTGTATTACGGTGACGAAATTGCTGACCAGACCGTCATCTACAGTGATATTGTTGAAGGCCCCATTCTCGTACAGAGAAACACCGCCGTTCGTGCCGATCCAGATTCGCCCCGTACGATCCTGGTAGACTCCCGAAACGGCATCGTGCGCCAGGCCGTCTTCGGTTGTAAAGTGTGTGAATTTTCCATTTTGCAATCGATTGAGTCCGGCTCCGTATGTACCCAGCCAGATTGTTCCGTCGGCTTCTCCTGAGATTCCTGAGATCAGATTGCCCGACAGACCGTCATCGGTCGTGTATGTTTTGACGATTTCTCCCGAGCTCGAGATGTAGGTGACGCCCCCTTCTTCCGTACCTACCCAGATGCCGCCCTGGTGATCTTCGTAGACCGTCCAGACCATATTGTCCGACAGTCCTTCGTGCTCTGTGTAGGTCGTGAACTTGCCCGCCCGAAGGCGATTGAGGCCTCCGCCGTCGGTGCCGATCCAGAGACTTCCCTCCTGATCTTCCATGAGCGACGTAACGGACTGGTGCGTAAGTCCCTGCTGTGTCGAAAAGGTCTCTATCCCGATCGAGGTGCGGCGAAGGAGACCGGAGTCATTCGTACCGATCCAGATCGATCCGTTGGCATCCTCCAGAAAGATCTGCGCGTTGATGGTTTTGAGTTCATCGTAGGGTACCGGTCGGATTCGTTCCAAGCGGACATTCACGACACCCTCTTTGGTTCCGACCCAGATCGTACCCTGACGATCTTTAAATAGTGTGTTGATGACGTCGACAGGCAAGCCGTCTCGTGTCGTATATCTCTTGACGAGTTTGTTTCGAAGGTGCACGAGACCACCGTTCGTTCCGATCCACATACTGCCGTCCGAATCGGGGAGAAGTGCGTTCAGGTTTTCATTCGTACTGAAACGGAACTCCGAGGGAACGAATTTCCCGGTGACTCTGTCCATCACGAACAGGCCATTGCGGGCCATTCCAATCCAGATGCGGCCGTTGGTGTCCTCGACTATGGATTTGACCGTTTTCATGGGCGTGTCGGACCGATCCTTCATATTGACGAAGTTACCCATCGCATAGACGACCAGGCCGTCTGCAAGACCGATCCACAGGCTTCCGCCGCTGTCGACAAACAGCGTTTCGATCTTGTGATCCTGTGCGAAAGCTGCCGTATTACTTTTATCGAATACCTGGAATTCAATTCCGTTATAGCGAGCTAGGCCTTCCTGGGTGCCTATCCAGAGATATCCGTCGGGTGTTCTGACGATACCGGATACGGTGCTTTGCAGTAGTCCGTTGTCTTCCGTCCAGCTCTCATGCACGAACTGTGTAAGCTTCTTGCTCGGATCCAGAGAGCTTCCATCCTGGAACTGGGGGGCGGCCATGGCTGCCTGAGATACCAGGAGGAGCATCGAAATCAGCATCAGAGACCGCGTCAGATGTCGCATAGCTTTGAGTGCGAAGTAGCGCAGGTTGTCGTACATGTTCCGGATCTCAGTCTACTCCATGAAATGGACAGACCGAGGGCCATCACGTCTGTATTCGACCTAAAAACCGAATCATTAAGCAGGTATGCTACAGAATTGACTGGTAGGCTCCAGAAGATCTGACGCCGGCATTGAAGGTGCGGACCAGGACCACAATATCGATCCAGATGGACCAGTTGCGGACATAATAGGCGTCGAATTGCGCCATTCCGGTCGTTCCGATGTTGGAGCGGCCCGATACCTGCCACAATCCCGTGATTCCGGGTCGCACGCGACGGCGAAGTACCTGAACCCGATCGTTGAGCTCCTCGTCGTGATCGGCGGCGCCGACTTCGCCGCCCTCGCGGGCGAGCTGGCGGCCCGGGGTCAGTGGCGCGGCGGTGTGGAAGCGCTGCAGGGCCGGCTGGCTGCCTACGATGACGGCAAATTGACCAGGCAGCTGATGCGGGGCGTAGCGGCTCTGTTGCTGTTTCTCT
>JACZYK010000314.1 GCA_022571135.1 Bacteroidota bacterium | reverse complement strand
GGACGAAGTAGTCGATGAAGAGGTTATCGAGGAATCCGAGGCCGAGACGATTGCGCCCGAGGATATGCAGTCGCGCGAGGAGATAGAGGATCCGATTCCACAGTCCGAGAAAGAGACGATCCAGCCGCTGGGAAGCGGCTCGCTCGACGCGTCGGATGGGGTTCGGGCCGGAGATGACGGTAGGTCGAACGAAGAAGAGCGCTCGGCACCCTTTCAGATCGAGGGACTGAATCGCCAACCGGTAAGCACGCCGCTGCCCGTTTACACAGAACAGGTCAACGCATTTATCAGCATCCGAATAACGGTCGATCCTCAAGGCCGGATCATTCGTCGCGTCCCCCTCATGAAAGGCAATCCGAAACTGGAGAAGGCCGTTATGGACGCGCTTCTCAGATGGCGCTTCAATCCGCTTCCGCCCAACGCGCCTCGGGAGAATCAGACGGGTACGATTGCGTTCCGGTTCAGGCTTCGTTAGAGGCCGTTGAGAAATCGCGCATCTTGACGTTGGGCATCACCGCTGCTCACCGCCGTGGCGTACCATTATACGCCTCATTTGGGGCTCCTTACCCGCCTTGATCTCCGCAATTTCTCTTCCGGCCTTGTCATTTGGCGCCCAGAGCCGACAATCGCGCCGTCACGTCTACACCGGCCCATGTTCGCGGGAAGAAACTTCTGAGCACACCTGTCCCGGAGGCCGATGTAACGCTACCCAGCCCGAATGTCACGTTTTTTGAACGGACGAGTACGGATCCCGGATTTACCAACCATGCATCCGTTGCAGTTAGGTCCTCACGCATGAGAAAGTACTTCATATCGGATACACTCAGATCAACGATGGATTTTCGGGCCGCAGCTCCAAGGAGCATCGCGCCGGCGGTGGAGATTCTGGCGTCGGAGCCTTTCGTATTGATTGCTCGAACCCCGGCCGCAAGGACGATGGGCGAAGAAGGGAACTGAACATCTCTGCCCACAAGCGAGGTGTACTTTCGCGAGAGGACCTCGCTTCGGTAGAGTGAAAGCACGTCCGTGTCGAAATCGAACCGCTCGATGTCGGCCCGGGGAAAGACAGGTTGAGCGCTCGATCCACTCGTAGAGTTCGCGACTGAAACCGGACTCCGATATGTGCCGGACGAGACGGCGGCACCTTCTTCTTTCTCCAGAACCGCGACGTAAAACCCTCCGGTATCGTTCTGGTGGGGCCAGACACGGAAGGAGTTCTGAAGCTCGGGAGGCAGGCTCTCTCCGCGCCATCGGGTAAGGCCCGGTGAAAATCGCAGTCCGGGGACTTCGGGCTTGATCAACCGAACGCGCGCTCCACCGAGAGGATTATCGAGGACGCCGGCGACGACGCATTCGTTCTCTTCCGGGGCGTAAGTGCATGTTGCGTAGACGATGCGGCCGCCCGGCCTGCACAGACGAATTGCTCGTTCGAGGATTAGCCGTTGCAATCGGGACAGTCGCTCGCTTCTTTCGACACTGTATTTGCGCAGAATGGAAGGATTCTTCCTGGACATACCCTCGCAAGAGCACGGTGCGTCGACCAGAACGCGATCGTAAAGAGGGTATTCCACGGGAAAGTCCGAAGCATTGCTGATCGTCAGGACGACGTTCGTCAGGCCCAGCCGGTCCATTGTGGTTCGAAGGACGCCCATGCGCTTTCTGCTGGCGTCGTTCGAGACAACGGTTCCCGTCGCCTGCATCGCGGCGGAGATCTGAGCCGTCTTGTTGCCGGGGGCTGCGCACAAATCCAGAATCCTCTCGCCGGGGCGGGGATCGAGCAGGAGTACCGGGAGGAGTGCGATCTCTTCCTGAATGTGGAAGAGCCCGGAGAGATAAGCGGCGAGGTACTCCAGCGAATCCGGATTGGCGACGCAAAAGGCGTCATCGAACCAGCGGCAGGGCTCCAGACCATGTCGGTCGGCACCCAGCCAGTCCGAAATCGCGACGGATGGGGATCGCAGGGAGTTACGCCAGATCACGAGGGGAAGAGGTGATCTGCACGCATCAACGAATGCAGAGAAATCCTCCACCAGTGGACGATATCTTTCCAGCAGATGGTGTATTTGCACCGAATCACCTATCAATTTCAGAAGCGGAGAACCTGCTCCTGATACTTACGCGAAGCGCCAGATGATCGGTCTCCGAGGCCGGGTGCGGCCGATAAGGGGCGTTCGCGATGTTCACTCCACTCACGCTCAACGTAAGATGATCGTACCAGAGATCTTTCTGAAACGTTACGTCGGCCAGAATGTAGTCCGGACGCCTGTGGGACGGTACTGCGCTATAGGTCTCCCATGTCCTCGATGAGATATAGGTCACACGGGCGAAGACGCGAAAACGATCGACCGGTCGCCAAATAGACGTGAAGACGGCCCTATGGCCTGCAAGCGGAGACCAGGTTTCCTGGAAAGTGCGATTCCCGAGAGATACGGGGCGCGTCCAATAATAGGCAAACGACTGGTCGAATTTCGATCCGGCCCGGTATCTGATTTCCAGACCCAACGTTACGACACGGCCGGTAACGCCGGTGCGATATTCGGTCACGGCATCGAACGTGGCGCTCCAGGGGACGTAATCACGCTTGTAAGTCGGGACGGTCAATCCGTCATACAGGCGGGCGGCTCCGATCACACCGGCAGTCAGGGAATTCGAGAGAGCGTATCTGGCACCCAACTCCACATGAACGGTTCTTCTCCGGTTTAATTCTGTCGGAAGGAGAATCGTATGAACGTCGGGTAGCGGTAATCTCAAGCCCAGTTTCAGGAGATCCGGAAGGTCGATTCCCTCATACGGATGTTGTTCACTCACGGAAGCGGCG
>JACZYK010000313.1:2498-2820 GCA_022571135.1 Bacteroidota bacterium | reverse complement strand
TATCTGGCCTGGTACGAAAAGTATGTCAAAGGAGTGAAGGAAGAATAGAAGGAGTGGAGATCCTCGTCCGAAGGGCGTTCACGTAGACCGAACGCGATGACGTGCTGGCGAAAGATCTGCACGTATTCCCGACCGAGTCTGCTACACTTCCGGCCGGCTTCAGAAGTGCGGCTCACATATTCATCTTTCTCAAAGAGGCAGGTCCGGTTACCGCCGAGGTGATGGGAGGAGAAGTACCGAAGAAACTGGAAGTCGCAGGGGATGCCGGGCTGAGGGTCGCGGTATGGGACCTTGCGACGGGTGACGGGGGAGATCAGCGGGT
>JACZYK010000313.1:0-2488 GCA_022571135.1 Bacteroidota bacterium | reverse complement strand
CCATGGTTCGGCGTCCGAGGAAGGCTCGGTCGTGGTCAACGAGCGACATTATCCGACGAGAGCACTTTCTCCGAGGCGCCAATCGGTTTCACTATCCTACGCCGAACACCCGGTTGACGTTGAAGCCGAATCGAAAATCGCCGTCGAGGAAATTGTCTGTGTTCCGGGAAATGATGTGCTGTTCGGTCAGCCACTGGGATGTTTTTAGAAAAAGCTGAAAGACGTGCCCGCCGGTCTCGATGTTCAGACCCATGGACAACGCGTTTCTGGTGCCATCGGATCTCTTCCCCAGGACAGGAACGTATTCGACCATCAGCGACATACGATCGCCTATTACGTATCGCGCCACCAGGCCTACGGCGAAGTGGTCGTTTTCTTCTTCGATGAATACCGTGTTGAAGTGAGAAAACATCGGCGAGATCTGCACGCTGACGCGCTCAGTCAGTTTTCGGGCAAACATGAGGGATATGAAATAACTCAATCGATCGGCGAAGCCGAATCCGTTTTTCGTTGTTTGGATGCCGAAATCGCCCTTGACGGCAATCTCTATCGGAATAGTGTCATTACGTGTCTGCCGGAGAAGATTCGCTTTCATCCGAAAGTCGTAGAGCTTGTCGAAGCGGGACCGGGCGAAGCCCACGGATAGACGGTCGTGAAGGCCGTAATCCACCCCGAATCGGATATTCGCCGAGGCGTCAAGACCCCACAGGTCCTCGATACCGTTGGTCGCGATCCCGAACGCGTGCAGAATCGTGACGTTGAGATTTCCTTTTGGGATATTTGTCACGGAACTCATTCCGATAATGCTCGGCGCCCAGAATACTTCGTCCACCGGCGCGTCCGGGTTTGCGCGGCGCCGAGGTATCTGACCGAGTAGTCCGTCGGCGGTCAGTCCCAGAGCGAAGAGAAATATGAATGTCGTCTTCAGGCCTGTTCGCAGCATGACAGTGAGTGACGATTAGTGGGAAATTGGCGTTAAAAGCGCATTGATTCTGATTCTCTGGATTTCATCGACCCGTATGAACAGTATTTTCGGAGGAACGATATCGTAGTCTTCGATATTGAGTGAGAACTCCGCCCGAACCCGCAGGCCGTCTGCGGTGTTTTCGAGGGTACCCTCGATCTGAATCGGCAGACCGATGCCGTGCAGCTTGAATAAACCGCCGACGGTAATCTGTTGAGGACCGACAAGTACGGGCGCGAATCCAGTAATCAGCTTTCCGAAAAATTCGGCGAACGGGAATTCCTCGACATTGAGCGTTTTTCGCATGTCTTTATCGCGTTTCCCGATCCCGGTCCTGAGTGTCTCTAGGTCGATGTAGAAATCGACTGTGGAGTCGGCCAGATTGATAATTCCGACGAGCTGGTCGGATCTACCGGTGAAGCTGTGAAGCGGCACCTTCGAATTGAATTCGATATACCCGGACTCCGTCATGAAGGCCTGTCCGGACGCAAACCGCGAGAGGCCCGCCATAGCCGCTGCGAGCAAGAGTACGAGCGACGCCGCGCGCCGAATCATCATATTCGCACTTATTGTTGCCATTTTATCATCAGAATTCCGCCGGGCTCCTCAAGCATCCGACCTGACTTAATTATCGAGTGCGCCTTCATCTATCCAGCCTATAATCAGCGATATCTCCCGGGTTGTCAGAGGCGCTCGTCCGAGCGGCATCCTGGCTCCAAACCGTGGCTGCCCTTCAATTTTGTCGATCAGAGGACTACCACGTGCATCTCCGGGGATGACCACACCTGCTTTGTACTGTACGCCAATGCTGGCCAGGATTTCAGCATAGTTGGTAAGATTCACCCCATTGGTGGTAACTCCGATATGACAACCGGATCCTGCGCATGAAGTCGTCAGAATGGGGAGGACGTGCTGCGAAAAACTGACGTTTTTGTCTGGATCCACGATCAAGCCGCTATCGATTTTATCACTCTGGCAGGCAGATACGAGCAACGCGACGGCGATGACCGCACGCTTTGCATTCGAATAATCTTGCATTCTCTGCGATGATGGTTGCCGATAGATCTCGTCAGCAGCGCGTCCTTCAAGATTCCTCGGTTTGACAGGGCGATCGACCCGAGATCGCGTTACCAACGGAGCAGGGTCCTCGAATGTTCTCCGAACTCATTCGCGGATTCGATTGGAGCAATGCGAGGTAAAATCTCCTCCGGTTGGGGTCGTCTGCGCCCTCGGACGGAACGAGCCGGTTCAATCGTTGGTCAACCGGGTCCCGGGGCGGTTCGAACCCGCTCCATCAGTTCGGCTGCCCGGATTACGGCCTCTGCTCCATTTATCGCGTATACCCAGAATCGTTCGACGCCGCTGTTTCCCATGAAAAGTTGCATCGTGCCCTGGGATTTGTGTTCAGCAATGAGCCAGTTGACGACGATATTGTAATCGAGGCGGTTCTCCGCGCCAAACCTGGTACCGCGGTCGAAGACGAAGGGGCCGTGTTCTTTAAGGATGCGGGTTTCCGGGAATCCG
>JACZYK010000312.1 GCA_022571135.1 Bacteroidota bacterium | reverse complement strand
CGACGTCCGGGCGTATCCGATGCAGATTCTGACGTGGCATGAAATCGTCAACGACCGGGTTGGTGGCATTCCGGTTGCCGTCACGTTCTGCCCTCTATGCTACAGCGCATTGGTCTTCGACAGGAGGATCGGAGACGAAGAGTATCATTTCGGTGTTTCCGGAATGCTCCGACATTCGGATCTCGTGATGTTCGATCGACAGACCCACTCACTCTGGCAGCAGGTGTCCGGCGAAGCGATCGTGGGTACGCTCTCGGGTACGGTGCTTGAGCAGATACCCGCGCAGATCATTTCATTCGGTGAATTTAGAGCTGCCCATTCCGATGGTCGGGTTCTCTCCCGCGAGACCGGGTTTAACCGCAGATATGGTCGGAATCCGTACGAAGGCTATGACGACGTGGACCGGAGACCATGGATGTTTCGTGGCCCTTTCGACGACAGGCTGCCGCCGATGGAGAAAGTCGTTACCGTAACCGTCGGGAATTCGGATAAGGCATACCCGCACTCGATCACGAGAAAGCGTCGCGTTATCCACGACCGTATCGACGGCGTGCCGATCGTCGTCTTCCATTCGGAGAAGGGAGCAGCCTCGGCCCTCGATCGAACAGAGATCAGTAAGTCCAGAATTCTTGGATCAACAGGCGTATTCCGACCAGTCCTCGCGGACGGAACCCACCTTTCGTTTCGTTACAAAGATGGTCTGTTTGTCGATGACCAGACCCACTCGTCGTGGGATGTCACTGGCCGATCACTGAGCGGACCGCTGACCGGAACTCGACTCCAACCCATTCCTCACTCAGATATGTTCTCCTTCGCCTGGTTCGTATTCAAGCCAGACACGCGTCTGTATAGCGAATAAAGATGGAATCGGTGTGAACTTCTGTACTCGTTTCCCGCGCTCGACTTCACCCGGAACGTGTCTCATCGGCCGATCTGTAAGCGACTTCGGCGAGGCTTCAGGAGAAAAATCGGGAGATCTGTATGAATCGGGCCCTCAAATCACTGAATGGCCGGCGACTTGGGCGTGGCTCAAACCCCTTTGAGACAGTCATCGTGTATCGGGTATGTCTCAAATGTGTCTCAAGTGAGACACGCCTCCCGGGTACAGATATGTCCGGCGTCTGGACTGCTGGTGGATATGTCCGGGAAGAAAATCCCTTGTTGGTCATCCTTAGTCGAGCGAGCGAACGCTGACCATCGGATAAGATCCCGCCGGACCAGGGATGTGAACTCCGCTGATTCCCTGCAGGACGTCGATCGCGAAGGCGCCGGGGTGCCTGGTGAGATAGAGAGCTGCCGCACCGGCGACGTGAGGAACGGCCATGGATGTTCCAGAGGCGATCGTGATGCCTGTATTACTTCCGAGAATCTGTCCCAGGGATACGATATCTACGCCCGGAGCGAGGATATCGACTACTCCTCCAAAATTCGAAAACTCGGCGAAAATGTGATTCATGTCGTAAGCGCCAACCGTGATTGCCCCCCTGGCGTGGGCCGGTGTCACGAAGCGTGCATCTACTTGTGAGTTGCCGGCGGAGACGATCACCACGATCCCCATATCGACGGCTGCGGAAATGGCGTCATCCAGAAGCGTGGGTACGTCCGTCCCGATGTTTTCGCCCAGACTGATGCTGACCACGATGTTGGAACCGTCGAAAATCTGAGGATCATCTGAACTGCTGTTATTGCCCGATTTTTTGTTCTTTTTATTCTTTTTGCTTTTACCCTTAGTCTGCAATCCACTTTTGCGTTTCATGATCTCGTAAAGCGCCTGGATGACGACAGACTCGTCCGTTAATCCTTCCTCGTTCAGCACGACAAAGCTGTGAATCCGAACACCAGGGGCCACTCCGAGAACGCCCTTGTTGTTGTTTTCGGCCCCGGCCGTACCGGCAATATGATACCCGTGGGTAAAATACTCGGAGCCGGCATAGGTCACGAAATCCAGTTCTTCGACCAGATTCAGATCCTCTTTTGCAAACCGCGTATCGAGGATATACAAGTCGGTGAATTCTGAGTCGTCCTCGTCCAGATCAAGTTCTGCAGCTCCGATATCCGCGATTCCCCAGGGTACGAGTTGATGGCCGTTCGGGCCGATGCCACTGGTCAAAACGGGTACGCCGAGGGAGATGTCCGGCTCGACCAACAGAACGTCGTCATCGCCCGCCAGATCGTCCAGCACGGCCGGAACCGGATCCTCGCGCTTCTTGAGTCTGAACTCTTTCCTGGCTTTTTTGAAATCCAAATAGACTACAAGGCCCTGTTCGATTAGATCGCCCTGATCGCTATGTCTTCTGAGCCAGGTATGGCGGCGCAGCCATGTATGCCTTCTAAGCCAACTGTCCGCGCTCAAAACATTTCCCGAAAGCATGATGATCAGCCTGACAGGATCATCCTTCCCGGCATACGAGGAGCCCGGCGCACCATAGATAAGATTTGCGTGCCGGACCTTGCCGGCTGGATTCAGAGCGAGGGAGGTTGATTCGTTGTCGCCGGCAGAGGGAATGCTGTCGACACAACTCACCGCGAGAAGCGATACTCCAACGATGGACGCCACAAGGGCGCCCTTCTTTATCTTCTCCATAGCTGTCAACGGGTTCGGCGAATAGGGGGGAGCCGACTCATTACAAACGTGATGCCAAAAATCGGTAGTGGCCGATCGACCGGAAAGCGATGGCTGGCGCCTGGCGCCGGAGCTACCGACGCCACGCCACGGCCTGACCGCGCAGGTCGTCGGCGGAAGGCTCTACATCATCGGCGGCGGCGTCGCCCCCGGCCTTTCCATCAGCAACATCGTCGAGGTGTTTGAGCTGGGGCCTAGCTACG
>JACZYK010000037.1 GCA_022571135.1 Bacteroidota bacterium | reverse complement strand
GAAATAAATGGAAGAACGACAACTTTCCTCAGCGATGCCGGATTTGATTTAGGGCCTGTTAACACTACCTGTAACCGTCCTGCCGGTGGGTAGCGCCTGTAGATGGGGCACTCTGTGTTGTTCGTCGTTCTTTTGATTTCACTCAAAGTCTCTCCTCACGCCTTGATTCGCCCGCTTACAGGTGGCTACAGGATGCTTTCAGGTAGTGTTAACAGGCCTTAGCCGCGTACGTAAATTGTACAGGGCATCGACTCACCCCCGAGGGCCGAGAATCCGAAGAGATCGAAGACGGAATCTATTTAAATCTTCGGTTGCTACCGGGAGGTGATTAAGGCACTTCGACTTATCTTTTCGACTCAAACCGTGACCCGTTATGAAGGACGTCCGCGTCCGTTTTGCCCCCAGTCCGACCGGGTACCTCCACATCGGAGGACTCAGGACTGCGCTGTACAACTACCTCTTTGCTCGCCGCTACGGTGGCAAACTTATTCTTCGGATAGAGGACACGGATCGGACCCGACTTGTGGACGACGCCGAGGACGACATTCTACAGTGTCTCGTCTGGGCAGGTATCTCATTCGATGAAGGGCCGGGACTCGGCGGGGAGTTCGGACCCTACCGACAGTCGGAAAGAAGCCACATTTATCAGGATTATGCCTCAAGACTCGTCGAAACCGGACATGCCTATTATGCCTTCGACACGGCAGAAGAGATCGATGAGATGCGTAAACGGCACGCATCGACGGAGAATCAAAAATACGATGCTTCAACGAGGATGGAAATGTGCAACTCACTCGTCCTCGGAGAAGATGAGGTTGCCGAGAGAATTTCGTCGGGCGAGCCGTACGTGATTCGCCTCCACGTTCACCCGGGACACGTGGTTACTTTTTCAGACCTTATACGGGGCACCGTCTCCTTCGACTCCGGTACGATCGACGATCAGGTCCTGGTCAAGTCCGACCGCCTTCCGACGTACCACCTGGCCAACATCGTGGATGATCATCTGATGGGAGTAACCCACGTCATCCGTGGCGAAGAGTGGCTCCCGTCAACCCCGAAGCATATCCTGCTTTACCGTGCGCTGGGCTGGAATCCACCGCAGATGGCCCATCTTCCGTTAATCATGAGTCCGACGGGCGGGAAACTCTCGAAGAGGAATGCAGAGAAAATGGGTATCCCGGTCACTGTGAAGCAGTACAGGGAAGAAGGCTACGAGCCCGACGCCCTGTTGAATTTCCTTGCCCTTCTGGGTTGGAACCCAGGGGATGAGCGCGAACTGTTGGATTTGGGCGAGCTCGTCCAGGCATTTTCACTGGAGCGAGTCGGGCAATCGGGCGTTCAGTTCGATCTTAACAAGCTCAAGTGGTACAACGAACACTATCTGAGGCAGCGGTCCGCCGAGGACGTTGCGCGGGATGTAGAAAAGCTTCTTGAGGCGGCCGGGATTATCTCCAACCGAGCGTACGTCGTGGCGATCATCGAACTCATGCGCGAGAGGATCAGTTTTCCTTCGGATATTCTGGAAAGCAGATACTTCTTCCGCGATCCGGTCGCAATTGATGAGGCGTCAGCACGAAAACGCTGGAAGGAAGATTCAGCCGAACTCGTCGAGGAGTATGCGAACAGGATCGAACAGCTTGAATCCTTCGATCACGATACGCTCGAAAACGTACTCAGAGAAATCGCAGAGGAGAGGGATATCGGAGCGGGTAGAATCATTCATCCCGTGCGTCTGGCAGTGAGCGGAGTATCATTCGGCCCGGGTCTGTTCGATCTCCTTCATATTCTGGGCCGCGAGACGGTCGTTCGACGTCTTCGCTCGTCCGCAAGGATTCTGGGATAGCGACTTCTTGCCCATATCCGACAATATTCGAGGGCCTATGCGACCAAGCGGCCGTCAGTGGGATTTCCCCGAGATCTCTTCAACGAATCTCGACGCGGCCGAGACCGGATCGATCCTGCCTGAATCAAGGTCTTTCAGAAGCTCTTTTCTGAGATCCGTCAGTTTCTGATCGGCGGCCAGCATCATTCGTATGTGATACTGGACGGCGTCTTCGAACCATGCTGTTCGTTGCGTCTGACGCCGTTGCCCAAATTTGCCGGTCGCTCTTTCCGCTTCCAGGTATTTGCTGGCGGTCACCCACAGACTCTCGATTCCCTGGCCGGTAAGCGCCGAACCCGTGAGAACCGGAATCGGCTGTTCGCCGGGTCGTCGCGGTATCATTTTGAGCGCACTCCGGATATCGGCCGCCGCGTGACGGGTGGCGGTTGTCCTGTCTCCATCGGATTTATTGACGAAAACAGCATCGGCCATCTCCATAATTCCCCGCTTGATTCCCTGGAGATCATCCCCTGCTCCGGCGATTGTCAGCAGAATCAGATAATCCACCATGGCGTGAACTCCGAATTCCGCCTGCCCGACTCCGACGGTTTCAATCAGTAGGACGTCATAACCAGCTGCCTCGCAAAGGATAATGGTCTCCCGGGTCATCTCGGTGACTCCGCCAAGAATTCCCGAGTTTGGAGAAGGCCGGATAAAGGCTCCAGGATTCGTTGCGAGCTTCTCCATTCTGGTCTTATCCCCCAGGATGCTGCCTCCGGAGAGCTCGCTTGTTGGATCGACGGCCAGGACGGCGACTCGATGGCTCCGTGCGATCACGTACAATCCCAGACGTTCAATCAGTGTGCTTTTTCCTGCCCCCGGCATTCCGGTAATCCCGATTCGTACAGACTGACCCGGACGGGTTCGGCACAGATCCATCAAACGCCTTTTTGAGGAGATATCGTCCAGGTTTCGACTTTCCGGGAGCGTAATGGCCCGCCCTAGTGCGCCGCGATTCCCGTTGATCAGCTTTTTGAACAGGTCGTCTGGAGAGAATCGAGGGTTCCCGGTAGCTGTGCCCGGAATCCGGGACGATGGGTCGAGTCGATCGTCGTTCATTTTATTTCACCAAATTTCTCTCCTCACGCCTTGATTGGCCCGTTTACAGGCGGTTACAGGGCGCGTTCAGGCGGCGTCAACAGGCCCTAGTGCCTGTTTTTAATGCGGTCGATCAGAAGATTGAGCAACTTCTCCGCAGCTGTCGTAATAACCGTTCCAGGACCAAATATCGCCGAGACGCCTGCTTTTTTGAGCTTTTCGTAATCCGATGGTGGAATGACTCCGCCTACGACGACAAGAATATCTCCTCTGTCATATTTCTGTAACGCCCGGATGACTTCCGGGACGAGGGTGTTGTGTGCTCCCGCGAGGCTGGAAATACCGAGTACGTGTACGTCATTTTCAAGCGCCTGTCTGGCAGCTTCGTCGGGCATCTGGAAGAGCGGCCCGATATCCACGTCAAAACCGAGATCAGCGAAAGAGGTGGCGATTACCCTCGCACCGCGGTCGTGTCCGTCCTGTCCCAGCTTGACGACGAGTATGCGGGGACGTCGGCCATCGAGTTCAAAAAACCGATCGGAAAGTTTTCTGGTGGCGTCCATTCCGGAGAGGTCAGCAGATTCTGAAGCATAAACACCCGTGAAAGTTCGGATATTCGCAACAAATCGACCGAAGACTTTTTCGATAGCGGATGATATTTCTCCTAACGTCGCTCTGGCTCGCGCCGCCTCTATAGATGCTTCAAGAATATTCCCGTTTCCTTTTTCGGCACATTCGGTCAGTCTTTTGAGAGACTGTGATACTCTAGACGGGTCACGGCTTTTTTTAAGCGATTCGAGGCGTCTGATCTGCGTATTCCACACGGTTCTGTTATCTACTACCCTGATATCCAATTCGGGCTCGTCGAGCCGGCGATATCGGTTAACGCCCACAATCGTATCGAGTCCGGAGTCGATTCTGGCCTGACGACGGGTTGCGGCCTGTTCGATCCTGAGTTTCGGCAGACCTTCAGAAATTGCTCGCGTCATGCCTCCACGCTCTTCAACTTCGATGATCAGTTCCTTTGCCTTGTCCACCAGATTGCGGGTGAGCGATTCTACGTAGAAGGATCCGCCCCAGGGATCAATAGCGTGGGTTATCCCGGTCTCGCTCTGCAGATAAATCTGCGTATTTCGGGCAATCCTCGACGAAAAATCGGAGGGGAGCGCAATCGCTTCGTCCAGGGCATTGGTGTGCAGAGACTGCGTATGACCGATTGCGGCTGTCAAGGCTTCTATGCATGTGCGCGCAACATTGTTGAACGGATCTTGCGCCGACAGGCTCCATCCGGATGTCTGGCAGTGCGTGCGCAAAGCCAGCGACTTTGGATTTTTTGGGTCAAACATCTGAACCATTTCAGCCCATAGGAGTCTCGCTGCTCTCAGCTTGGCCACTTCCATGAAGTGGTTCATTCCGATCCCAAAGAAAAACGATATTCTCGGAGCGAAATTATCGATGTCGAGGCCTGCCTGCAGTCCTGCCCTCAAGTACACCAGACCGTCCGCGAGCGTGTAGGCCAGCTCCAGATCCGCCGTTGCTCCGGCCTCCTGCATGTGGTAGCCGCTGACCGAAATGGAATTAAATCTGGGCATCTTCCGTGATGTGTAAGAGAAGATGTCGCCAACGATCCTTATGGAGGGATCTGGAGGGTAGATATACGTATTCCGGACCATAAACTCCTTCAGAATGTCGTTCTGGATGGTCCCGACCAACTCTCCGGTAGAAACTCCCTGCTCTTCAGCCGCTACGATAAAGAATGACATTATCGGAAGAACGGCCCCGTTCATAGTCATCGATACAGACATCTGATCGAGCGGAATACCGTCAAAGAGTATTTTCATATCCTCTACGGAATCTATCGCGACGCCTGCTTTTCCCACATCGCCCGTCACGCGCGGATGGTCGGAATCATATCCGCGATGGGTCGCCAGATCGAACGCGACGGAAAGACCTCGTTGACCAGCGGCAAGATTTCGCCTGTAGAATGCATTCGACTCTTCTGCCGTAGAGAATCCGGCATATTGCCTGATTGTCCACGGCCTCACCGTATACATTGATCCATAGGGACCTCTTAAATAAGGGGGCACACCTGCCGCATAGTCGAGATGCCCCATCGAGACCACGTCCTGCGGGCCGTAGCGCGATTGTATATCAAGCCCTTCGGCGGATTTCAGGGTCTCGATTGCCGGATCGGTGTTTCGCCCGATCCGCACAAGACTCGGGCGGCTGGGAAAGGGATGACGATCGTTCACAAGACCACCTCCGCCGATTTCTCATCGTCTTCGGGACCAATATTGAGCACCGACTCAAGAGTCTCCAGCAGGTGCGAGCCGGCGTGCACGATACGATCCGTTACAGATTCCATATCGGAATTATTCAGGCGCCCGTAGGTGGCATAGAGCAGCGCGGCTGATCCACCCGCGGACCTATAGTTCTCTGAAAACTGTTCCAGTTTCGATTTCCAGGCATCGGGACTACCGCATACCATGATGATAGACGGATTTGCTCGCAGTGCCTCCTGGACAACGGCGTCTGGATCGAGAGCCGGTGCAGCTTCGGTAACCGGAAAACCTCCGCAAGCGAGGAAATTAGACGCGAACGTGAGTCCGCGGCTTTGTTCGGAAGGTGTGCCTGCTCCGACGAGATGAACCGAGGGTACGGTCTCACCTGTATCCAGACGCGAGTTTACTTCGGATCTGAATAATTCGATGCCGTCGAAAGCCCGAAAAGCTCCTGTTTCGATCGTGGACACAATAGTCCTGGTACGGTCTCGGGCATCGGCGTATGCAGTTACGCCCACGATCTTCCGAACTCCGCTTTCTGTCTCGGATCGGATTCGATCGCGATCTTCACTGATCCATTGTTGGGGAATGCCCTGACCGATAGCCTCGACAAGGCCTCCTGCGTTCTCGATCTTGAGAAACCGCGACCAGATGAGTTCGATCATCTGGTTGGTCAGGGCCTCGATGTAATAGGAGCCCGCAATCGGATCCTCCACGTCTCCCAGCCTGGATTCGTGGCGAAGTATCAGTTGAATGTTTCTCGCACAGCGTCGGGCCTGTTCTGATCCTTCTGCGCCACGTACGGCATCGAAAGGGTGAATGCTGAGCGAGTCGCAGCCCCCGAGTACGGCCGCAAATGCCTGCGTGGTCGTACGAATCAGGTTAGTATGGATATCATAGGTCGGGAGAGCCGTTTCGGATGTCACGGCGTGAATTTCCACGGGTATGGAATCGCTCTCCCGAGTCCCGAATGCAGATACGACCTGGGGCGCCAGATGCCTGAGTGCTCGTAATCTCGCTATTTCAGGTAGTAAAGAGGTTCCCACCGAGACGACGAAAGTCAATTCCGAGGCGACGCATGAGGCATTAATTCCCCATCCACCGAGGAATCTGATCCAGCAGGCAAGACCCGACAATAGACAGGCGGATGAGGCGATACAGCCTGCACCGGCACGCGCCAATGGACGTTCGTCAATGCTTCCAAGTCGGACGCGAGTCCCATCGCTATTTCTCGTAGATAATCGCTTAGCCGTGGCCGCAAGTATGGGCGAGAATTCAAACGAAGGATCCGTAAACAATCGAGAGATCGGATCATATAGAAGCGAGACCGACGGCAGTGAAACACAACCGATCAAGGAATCAATATGGAGCTCGAGAGAGGCATACTCGCCGAAAAGAAAAATCGGTTTATTTAATCCCTCAAGTGCCGATAGATCGATTTCGTCGCCGTCCATCGTCATCGGTAGGATCAGTTCCACCGCATCCGCCCCCGACTCCTTCATCACCTCGACCTCCGGCGCGAGGTCCATTCCTGGCGAAAGGTGGATTCGATCGCAGATCAACCACCGGGTCCTTCTACGGATCTGCGGATGAGTTTCTGTCCGTACATCTTCCCTGCGATAGAACGGACGCACATCAAGATCCGGCTCGGGATGCCAGGTGAGATCGTCGACCGATACGCGCCCTTTGAGTTCCGTCTCGATAGCATCGATCCATGAATCCGTACTTGTGGGTGGGAACTCTTCGAAGAACAATCCGGTACGCGACATCGGCAAGTCTGGAAGCAGGCAGATTTTCGGGGACTGACAGTAAGAGAATAAAGTACGACGGTCAGCTTTGACTGTGGACAATCTCAATTGCCACGTCGATCCAGATAAAGCCGTAACAGGTCGTACATGGCTATTCCGGTGGCCACGGACACGTTCAGAGATTGCTTGGCTCCGTACTGAGGGATTTCAAGGGCGAAATCGGCCCAAGCCAGAAGATCCTCCGAAAGTCCTTCTATTTCGTTGCCCACCATCAGACAAACAGGAAAAATATCTCCCGGAAGATCTTCGGAACGCGTCGGATTCGTGGTCAGCTCAAGGGCGACCAGCGTGACACCGTCCGCCTTAAGTCTGGTTGCGATTTCGACAGAACTCTGTACATGTTGCCAGGGGACTGTATCCTGTGCTCCCAGAGCGGACTTGTGAACACCTCTGTGAGAGGCGGGTGGAGAAAATCCGGTCAGGAATACTCGTTCCGCACGGACTGCGTCTGAGGTGCGAAGGATCGAACCCACATTGTGAGCTGAACGAATGTTCTCGACGAGGACGATTATGGGGTGCCGCTCCATCGAGGAAAGGGCCTCCGGCGTGGGTCGGTCGATTTCGTGGTGTTTCAGTTTCCTCATGGTTGATAATACCGTTAACGGCTGAAAGGACCGATTCCTCCGGCAATTCATCACCGTAACCGCTCAATTATTTGACGGCATAGCGCGAGAGAGATAGTTTCGCGGCTGACAAGGGCCTGTTATCGCTACCTGAAACCGTCCTGCCGGCGGCTATTGTCCAGCAAGGCAGAAGACACGCAGTGTAACACCGTTACATTGTCGTCTGATAACGCCGCTGGGCGAAAAAATAGACCCGGCCCGGTGGGTAGCGCCTGTAAACGGACCACTCTCTGTTGTTCGTCGTTCATTTGATTTCACCAAATTCCCCTCCTACGCCTTGATTCGCCTGTTTACAGGCGGCTACAGGGCGCCTTCAGGTAGCGATAACAGGCCCTAAACAACGACACTGTGATACTAGCTATTGACGGTCCGGCGGGATCCGGAAAAAGTTCGACAGCGCGAGCCATTGCGGCCCGCACCGGCCTGCTCTATCTGGATACCGGTGCGATGTACAGGGCCGTGGCGCTGCGGTTTCTGGAAGCCGGCGCCGAGGTTACGGAAAAGGATGCCGTAGACATATTGGACACCCTGAACTTGGACATACGGTACGAAAATGGTGATATGATTTTACGTCTGGACGGCCGTGACGTAACGGGACTGATACGAACCCGCGATGTGGCGACCATGTCTTCGAGGGTCAGTACGCTCGCTCCGGTACGGAAAAAAATGGTTGAGGAGCAGAGGAGAATAGCCGAGCAGGAGTGTGCGATCGGTAAGGGAGTTGTCATTGAAGGCAGAGATATAGGCACCGTAGTATTTCCGGAGGCCGACGTGAAAATATTTATGGATGCGGATCCTCGCGAAAGGACGCGTCGGAGAATCCGCGATCTGAAGGAGGCTGGAGAGTCGCCCGACGAGGAAGAGATTTTTCAGGAAATCGTTGACAGAGACCGGCGTGACCGCTCGCGTGATTTATCACCCCTGAGGCCGGCAGAGGACGCAATCTTCATTGACACAACGAATCTTTCATTCAGTAAACAGATTGACATGATTGAATCGGCTGTGCGGGAACGACTGGGCTGAATGATTGTAACATAATAGTCTGACCCTACCGTGCTTTCCGGTCAGGCGATTGCTAAAGAATTCCCGCGCCGGGCTGAGGAGGTCGGCAGCGGGTTTTTATTCACCTAGAATCATGAACGTTGCCCGGTATTCCTCACGGCTTTAGAGCCTTCCGGTTTGCACGTTCGACCACGTAACGATGGCTGAAGATCAGCAGAACCCGAACGTGGAGCAGGAGGTTAGCGAGACTATTACCCTCGAAAAACCCGCAAAGGCGGAAACAGGGGATACGAATGTAGAATCGGTACCAACAGAAGAAGCTCCCGAAAACAAAACAGAAATTCCCGAATCCGCAGGAGGAGTCGAATCGGAATCCTTGTCAACGGATACGGCGGAAGAGGGTACTGAACCTGCCGCCGAAGTTTCCTCTGTCGCGGAGGACACCGCAGAAGACGGAGGACCGAATGAAGAAATACCTGCTCCCTTAGAGGAGATGGTTATAGAAGAGCCCGCTTCCGAATCCGCTTTTCAGGAGGAAAGCGTGGTAGAGGAAGAGGCGACGCCCGAAGCATCTGAAAAGACGCCCGAAGAAGATGCTGAAGCCGATACAGAAAGTGGATCCGTCGACCTTTCGACGGTAGAGGAATCCGGTGACACGCTGGAGGAGGCTGTCACCGAGGAGACGACGGTTCTGGATGAACCGGTTCTGATGCTCGCAATTCCCGAGGGGATGATCGGGTACACCGGTAAAATTACCGACGACGTAGTTAAGCTCGAAGATCTGGATTCGTCCCAAGATCCGGACGCCGATACCGTCGGTTTGGAGGAGCTTCGAAATCTCGTTGAGTCGACGCTCACCCACGTTTCGGAACACGAGATCGTTACCGGGCGAATCGTCAGTCTCGGTGAGAAAGACGTTGTCATCGACATCGGATTCAAGAGCGACGGTATAGTATCCCGCTCCGAGTTCGAAGGCGAGCTCTCGGTAGGGGTCGAGGTAGAGGTCTATCTGGAAAGGATAGAAGACTATCACGGACAGCTTGTGCTGTCTAAGACAAAGGCAGACACGGTCCGCCGCTGGCGTCGAATCGAGACAGCTTTCGAGAGTGAAGAAGTTATCGAAGGAACGATTGTCCGCAGAATCAAAGGTGGAATGATTGTCGAACTGTTCGAGGGAATGGAAGCTTTTCTTCCCGGATCACAGATCGACGTACGTCCGGTTCGTGATTTTGACTCGTATCTCGAAAAGCGGATGGAGTTCAAGATCGTTAAGCTCAATCCAATCAACGAAAACATCGTCGTATCCCACAAGGCCCTCATTGAAAAGGACCTTCAGGAGCAGAGAGAGACGATTTTGTCATCGATGGTGCCCGGTCAGATTCTCGAAGGCACCGTCAAGAATATTACCGATTTCGGTGTTTTTATTGATCTCGGTGGCGTCGACGGATTGCTCCATATCACGGATCTATCATGGGGCCGTGTCTCGCATCCGTCCGAACTCGTGAGTCTGGACGAGCAGCTGAATATCGTGGTTCTGGATTACGACAAAGAACGGCAGAGAATTTCTCTGGGTTTGAAACAGTTGCAGCCACATCCGTGGGAGAATATCGAAGAGAAGTACGACCGGGATAGCGTTGTTGAGGGAAAGATCGTATCGATAACCGACTACGGCGCGTTCGTGGAATTGGAGAAGGGTATCGAAGGTCTCGTTCATATCTCGGAGATGAGTTGGACGGAGCATATTCGCCATCCCAGCCAGATGGTTTCTCTCGGGCAACTCGTGAATGTGAAAATTCTCGACATCAATACCGAGGGCAAGAAAATATCACTCGGCATGAAGCAACTGGGGCCGGATCCGTGGGATGATATTGCGGAGAACTATCCCCCGGGTACGATCATGCGCGGCAAGGTTCGCAACATCACTAACTTCGGTGTATTCGTGGCGATCGAGCCGGGGATCGACGGGCTTGTTCACATAAGCGACCTCTCCTGGACGAAGCGGATTCGTCATCCCAGTGAAATGGTGAAGAAGGGGGATGAGCTCGAAGTCGTCGTCTTGAATATCGATACTAACGATCGCCGAATTTCGCTGGGCCACAAACAGGTCGATACGAATCCGTGGAAACAATTTGCACAGGTTTACGGCGAAGGTCAGCGGTCTGACGCAAAAGTCGTGCGACACGAGAATGAAGGCGTCGTCGTAGAGCTTCCGATGGAAGTTGAGGCATTCGTTCCCGGTGGCGAATTGCGAAATCAGTCACAGATTCCGGAGGCCTACCCGATCGGGCATCAATTGGAAGATCTTCTGATCATCCGGTTTTCTCCAGGACAAAAGGAGATTATCCTCAGCGAGACCGCCTCGGAGAGGGTCAAGGTAAGAGAAGAACGAAAGGCGGAGGACCGTGAGAAGCGCCAAGTGCGTCAGAAAGAGAAGCGAGAAATATCGGGATACCGTCAGAAAGAAGCCGCAACAGGACCGACGACCCTCGGAGAGCTAAGTGGTCTGGCCGATCTGAAGGTAAAACTCGAGGCGGAGGAATCAAAAACTGGCATCAAGGCGAAACCGGAGGCCGAGGCTTCTGATAAACCGGAACCATCCGTCGAAATTAAACTAGAGAGGCCGGAAAAAGTTGAAACTGACGCTCAGACAGACGCAGAAGTGGAAGCAGAAACACAAGTCTCTGCCGTAGCGGATGCTCAAGTCGAGGCTCCGGTCGAAGAGACGGAGTCGACCGATGGTAAGGAAGCCGTAGCCGAAAAGAAGCCCCCTAAGGCCGAGTCAAAGACCAAGGCCGAGCCAAAGACCAAGGCCGAATCCAAGACCAAGGCCGAATCCAAGGCCAAGGCCGAGCCAAAGACCAAGGCCGAGCCAAAGACCAAGGTCGAATCCAAGACCAAGGCCGAGCCAAAAACCAAGGCCGAATCCAAGGCCAAGGCCGAATCCAAGGCCAAGGCCAAGCCAAAGACCAAGGCCGAATCCAAGGCCAAGCCAAAGACCAAGGCCGAATCCAAGGCCAAGGCCGAAACAAAGACGTCAAAGACTTCCGCCAAAAAGTCCAAAGGAGACGATTCTCAGGAAACCGACGAGAAGTCCTGAATAGGTTGAAAAAAGAAAGGGGGGCGGCATGTTCATGTCGTCCCCTTTTTTTAGCTGAGCGATGTAAGATGAATTATCCGGATTGGAAAATACCCACGCCCAAAGAGCAACAGTTGGACACAGCCCTTCTGAACAGGGCCGAAGGTAAAGTGGAAGAACTGCTGCACGAATTACTTTGGGACGAGGAGGTCAATCTGTATCACAGCTACGCCAACGCCGTTTCAGTCAGGAGACTGGGATACAACGACCACGGTCCGGTCCATGCGCGGATTACGACCTACAACTCCCTCAAAATTCTGAGACTCATGCACGAGGCGGGCGTCATGACCTCTCTGGAATCGGATGAAATCGGTACTTTTGAGGACTCGGCTGTTGCCACCGTGCTTGGCTGTTTTCTGCACGATGTCGGCATGGCCGTTACGCGGGATGAGCATGAGTGGCATTCCGTTACTCTGGTGGACGGGATCATTCAGCGGTATCTGGATAAATTATACCCCGATGATCTCGGCCTTCGGATTGTTCTTCGATCTCTGACGCACGAAGTCATAATTGGACATATGGCTCATACCCGGATTCACTCGGTGGAAGCAGGAGTCGTTCTGGTGGCTGACGGAACCGATATGTCGCGCGGACGCTCCAGGATTCCTCTAAATATGGCTCGTGATCCGATGGTGGGGGACATGCACCGCTATTCGGCTAATTCAATTACCCGAGTAGAAATTGGCCCCGGTGATCAGAAACCTGTAAAGATCTGTGTTCACATGGATGACGTGACGGGATTATTCCAGATAGAGGAGGTTCTTATGACCAAGGTGAAGGCATCTCCGATCATCTCACACATGGAGATCGTGGCGATGGTGACCGGACAGGATCCTAAATACTATTTGAAATGATCGCCGGCAATACGGTCGTAGGCCAGCTTTGCCGCGGCTAGATCCTCGATGGCGGTTCCGACCGATTTGAAGACCGTCACCTGATCAGAATCGGTTCTACCCGGACGAACTCCGGCGGCCAATTCTGCAAGATCAGCCATGATTGCGTTCGCAGACCAGCTTCCGCTGTTTATTGCCTGAATGAGATCTCCGGCTTCGGATAATGCGCCGTCTCGCGTATCAACAAAGACATCCGAGCGGGAGATCGCATGATCATCGGTCTCGCGCATTTCCGGCGTGAATGCTCCGACCAGATCGAGATGCGTACCGGGCGACAGCCAATCGCCGAGGATGAGCGGCTTGGTGCTGAGCGTGGCACACGAAATGATGTCCGCCGATTTCGCACCGCTCTCAATATCCGTGATGAACTCTACTGGATATCCCTTCTTTTTCATCCGCCGAGCGAGAGTCCGGGCCTCGCCAGGGTAGATATTCCAGATCAGGATCTTCTCGATTTCACGAACGGAGGTGTGCGCCTCGATCAGTGGGCCCGCCATCGATCCCGCCCCTACCATCAGCATGGTCCGGGAGTCCCGGCGCGAGAGATATTCAGAAGCCAGTGCTGACGCGGCAGCCGTCCTTCGTTCCGTGAGCGTCTTGCCCTCGATCGTCGCGAGAGGCGCGCCTGTTCTGGCATCGAACAGCAGGTAAGTGGCCATCACTGCCGGTAAGCCGTGTACGGCATTCGAAGGATAAACCGTAACAAGTTTTACTCCCAGGACATCGCCTGATTTCCACGCGGGCATCAGCAGCAATGTTGCGTCAGGCGAATCTTCTACGCCTATCGTATGGTGGTGTCGGGTAGGGACTTCGATACTCGACGTAAAACCGTCACGGACGGCATTTATGAGAGAGGGGAAATCCAGAATATCGATAAGCGTCTGTTGTTCGATTCTGATCATACGATTGTCGATGTTCACTCGCGATCAGTTTGGAGGCGCGTATACGTGATCGTAATTTTGCAGCAATTGTCCATAACACTTGGACTGCATAGTACCGTTTTTGAGAATTTAATAACGGAGTCGAACGGTCTCGCCTCCGGATTAGGATTTAGATCG
>JACZYK010000311.1 GCA_022571135.1 Bacteroidota bacterium | reverse complement strand
TGTGTCCGAGGATTGCTGTCCGAATTTCTTCCGGATATCCGAGCTCTTTCAGGACACCTACTCCGACAAACGGATGCTCATCCAACGAAGGATGCTTCTCATAGTCCATATCGTGGAGAAGCCCGGTGATTCTCCAAAGTATCTCATCTTCGCCGAATTTTCGGGCGTAGAAACCCATAGCGGCCTCGACGGCGTAGGCATGGCGCGTCAGGCTTTCGGATTGGGTCCAGCCGCGAAAGAGTTCGAGAGCCTTGTTGTATGAGAGCATGGGCACTTTAAAAGATGTCGATGAGACGTAATTCCTTCAGATATTTTTCGGGGTGACTCTGAAAATCCAGTAAGAGCTTATTCAAATTCGTGAGCATCGTATCTATTTTCCGATACATCGCCGGGTCGTTCACGAGCAGTCCAAGCGTTCCTTCCCCGTCGTTCACTTTACGCAGCACCTCGGTCAGATTATCCGACATCGCCTCGAGCGATGCCAGATTCCTGTCCAGGCGTGTCAGGATCGCATTCAGATTAGTAATTACCGATCCAATCGAATCGGCATTTTCACTCGTGAGGCGATTCAAATCATCCGTAATGGATGCGACGTTTCCGAGAATACCGCTCAGGCGGTCTCGCTCTGCTCTCAAAAAACTGTCCAGCGTTTCTACGCTGCTCTGAACCGACGATAACGTCTTTCGTAGATCCGAATCGGGTTCCGACAGTAGGCTCCCGGTTTCACCCAGTACGAACCCGAGTCGTGCCAGTACGCTGTCCACGCGATCGACGAGTGCAGGGGCCTTCTCAGACAGACTACCCAGGATATTCGACGCCTCGCGGCTTTCTACCAGACCTCCATCGGGAATTCTGGGAGCCGTCGATTCGCCAAGATGTACATCCATCCGCACGACGCCCAGCGCGTCAAAGCCGGAAATCTGAGTATAGGAGCCCTCCGGTACCGGGATTTTGTCGTCGACGTGAAACTCAATGCGCACCCGTCCGGTCTCAGGGTCGATATACACGGCATCCACGGAACCAACCGACACACCCTTGATACGGACGACATTTCCAGCGATAAGTCCGACCGCGTTGTCGAACTCGGAAACCAGTTCGTACGTCCCCCGGAACAGCGGTAAATCTTCGAAATACCGAACCCCCAGGACAAATGTGATCGTAGCCACGACAATCGTGACTCCGACTTTCAGCTCGTTTGCGTATTTCACCTAATTAAGTCATTTGAGGATGAACGGTAGAAGCCTCCTGCCGCAACCCTGTTATCGTTAATAAATAGTGTCTTCCCCCGCGGCCGACCCGGCGACCACTTCGCCCAGCCGCTTTGGCTGCCCGATCTGGTATTCGTTCGCCTTGACGAAGTCCCTGAGTACTGGATCATTCGCCTTATGGAGTTCCTGTATCGATCCTACCCAGTGCATTCTGCCTTCGTGGATAAACGCCGCCCGGTCGGCGATCGAAAGTACGGAGTGCATATCATGCGTTACTACGATGCTGGTTACGTTCAGCTTATCGGCGAGTCCCTTGATTAGGATGTCTATCGTATTCGAGGTTTCAGGATCCAGACCGCTTGTCGGCTCGTCGTAGAGGATATAGCGGGGACGAAGCGCTACTGAACGAGCGAGCGCAACGCGCTTTCGCATCCCCCCTGATAGTTCGGCCGGCATCTTTTCGCCGACGCCCGAGAGTTCGACCATCGCCAGGCACTCATACACCTCCTTTTCGATCTCCTCTTCGTTCATCTTTGTGAACGTCCGGAGAGGGAAGGCCACGTTATCGAATGCGCTCATCGAATCGAACAATGCCCCACCCTGAAAGAGCACTCCGAACTGCTGTCTGATGGTTCGGAGTTCGGTATAGGTAATACTGTTGATGTTCGTACCGTCGACTGTTATGGTGCCACTGTCCGGTTTCAGAAGACCAATGATATGCTTCAACAGCACGCTCTTACCGGATCCAGATCGTCCGATGATGGCGAGGGTTTCGCCTTCGTAGATGTCAAGACTGACATCAAACAAGACTCCCTTGCCGTCGAACTGCTTTGATATTTTTCTTACGCGGATCATCCGTATCTATCGTTACAGCAGCGTGGCCGCCAGAACAAGGTCGGCCACCAGAAGAAATACACAGCTTGCGACCGCTGCCTGGGTGGTGCTCCGTCCGACCCCCTCTGCTCCTCCCGCAGTGTAATAGCCTTTGTAGCAGGAGATCGAAGTGATCGTGAATCCGAAAACAAACGATTTAATCAGTCCAAAGATCGGATCGAAGGGTTGAAAAAATTCTCGAGCGCCTTCGACGAACTCGCCGGCCGGCACGAAACCACCCAGATGCCCGACCAGTAGCCCTCCTGTGACTCCGACGAAAGATGCCGCCACATAGAGAACAGGAAACATCACAACGCCCGCAATAACCCGCGGTACAATCAGATAACCGATCGAATTCAGACCCATCGCTTCAAGCGCGTCGATCTGTTCGGTCACACGCATTGTCCCCAGCTCTGCCGCGATTCGCGCACCGACCCGACCGGCAAGAATGAATCCTGTTACGACAGCGCCGAGTTCCAGAATCATCGAAGACGTCACGATCGCACCTATAATGCTCTTCGGAATCAGGGGCGAAACAAGCTGATACGCGGTCTGTACAGTGGTTACAGCGCCCGAAAAAGCCGCCGCCGGACAGTGTGCGGGTTATCCGGTTGAGCATCGAGGCGTCGCTGATCAGAATACGAAGCCGCCCCTTGACCGCCTGCGGGGGAATCACCACGGGAATTTCGCGCACGACGCGAGCTCCGCGGTAGGGCTGTAGCACTGCTTTGATTATGACCGTTTCGCCCGGACGCGCTTCGCTCTTGTCCA
>JACZYK010000310.1 GCA_022571135.1 Bacteroidota bacterium | reverse complement strand
GGCTTCGTCATGGCGTCCGGCGATCCCGCGGACGATCCGATGCACGAGCGGCTGACGTTCATCCCGGGCGACGGCCCCACGAATCTCCAGTGCGCTCTCCTGAGTTGCGGATTCGGCCGCCTCCCACGACGCTGCGTCTATTTCTTTGGCGCTGACGACGCATTGAACGAGCCCCGAACCGTCCCGAAGGACTAGAAAGTTCAGGCTTTTCGATCCTCGTTTGTTGTAGAGCCATCCTTTGAGGGTGACTTCCTCGCCCTCGTGTTTCGAGAGATCCTTGATATAGACAAAATCGATTGGCATTCGGTCTGCGTCGGTTTCTTGGTTGCGGTTCGCGGTCTCTCGAGGTCGGCGCCTTTGCCTGGAGCCGAGAAACTAAATACGCGACTTGATCAGGAGACAAAAATGTGCCGACCTGTCCCGGACGGCGTTGACGATGGCGTTACGAGAAATAACCGAAGAATGCCCCCGGCTTCAGCCGAGGTGAATATGTCAATTCCCCCGACGCAATTCCGCACGCCAGTTAGCCAGCCTTCGTTCGCCCGTAACGGTCGAGTGGATGAGTTCATACATTCCGAAACCGTCCCTGTCGGCAAAGATGAAAATGGCCTGACCCGCCCCTGGAATATTGTTGTACTCCCAGGTCTCATATGGAACGGAGTCACGGTCGTACAGATGGGGATCGATGGCTGTCGGAGCGCCGTATTTAATGAATATCTCGCCTCGATCCGTTCTCCATCCCTCGTCGAAATTCGTTGTGTACCGGTCGTTTGCGTACTGAACCCTCGCGAAAAACTCTTCCCTATACTCGTTGATCGGCGTGGATGTATTGGGATCCCGTTTCAACCAGAAATCCATAAGGAAACGCCTCCGTTCGTCAAGGTCTTCGATGCCTTTGAGCCGTTTTCTCTCCCTTTCAGTGGCGATGATACGGATATGCTCCTCGGCCGCATCGACTTCCTCTTCGGTCATGGACGCATACCGGCTCGTTTCAAACGAAACTTCGAGGCCGACGATCTGCTGCACCCGCTCCACGCCCGGATTGTAGACGAAGAATTTCCGAGACTGCTCGACAACGGCCTCGTTGTTATCATTCAAAATCACAATGCGCAGAAAATACGAGCTACTCGGAAGCTTCTTAAGATTAAACGAGCCAACCAGGACGTCAATCGGCCGTTGATCGCGTTCGGTGCGTCGCTGGAGATCCGATATCGGTTGGGGCACATTGGCCTCGGCGATGTAGGTCATCACGGTGTACTTTCCGGCGGACGACGGAACCAAATCGGCATTGTAAACTTCCGCGTAGTAGTACAGGCGATCCAGACCACTACCGAAGAGCTGGTTCGCATTGGGCCGAATAACCATACTGTTCTTATAGAACAGATCGTCTCGGTCGTCGCTGCGCTGTATGGACGTTGCCAGCGTTACGTCTGAAAGTGCGACCGCGTCGGCGTCCGAATAGTCGGGGATGAGCATGTCGCGGCGCAGTTCGAGCGCCAACCTGCCACCGATCTGATCGGCCGCAATATCCACCCGAAGCTCGTACTCTCCCGGTGGAACGGTGGTCCTTACCTGATGTACGAAGTGCTGACCCTCTGCCAGATCGGTCGTATCCGCGATTACGAAGCTCAGGTCGAGCGAGTCCGACCAGATAGGATCACGGGGCGTTCCCGTCAGCACTTGGGTTGAGCGATACACTCCCAGATCGACTGGCAAATAGGCGACGTAGCCAAGAGAATCCAGCTCGAACGTCAGCGTTGCAGCCTCGAACGCCAGGTATATTTCGACGATGGATTGGCCCTCTCCGTAGGCGAACGATGCATGATCGACGTCCAACTGAATCGGAACCTGCGCGGCGGCCGCAATGGGTAGACCGAGAACGGCGCAGACCGCAACAGTCTTGAGATACAAATAAAAGCGCATTCCTGGATACGGGGCTGAGTATCTGTCGGGGCGAGCCGGGACGTCGACTATCTCGCGAACGTAGGTAGCTCGAAGCGCGGGTAAACGGCAAAAAAGATTACCTCTTCCGGCGGCGACGACATGATACGCAACTCATTGGAAATCGGTCCAATTATCACTTGATCAGCGTCATGGTTCCGGTTGCGACCTGGGTCTCGGTGACCGATCGGGCTACGACGCGGTAGATGTAGATCCCGGATGTCAAATCCGTCGCATCAATTCTCACCGTATGATTCAGTCCGGCCGAGAATGTTTGATAGGGTACCACGAGCATCGTGCGTCCCAGTAGATCCAATACGGTGATCTCCACTTCTGCGACCTCCGGCAAATCGAACTGAATACTGGTGGTCGGATTGAATGGATTGGGGAAATTCCCTCTCAATACGAACGACTCAGGTAGAACTTCATCCTCTTCTGTGTCCGTCACCTGACCTCGAACGAGAGAGATCGGAAGAACTGTTCCGCTACTCAACGCCGCTCCGTCGGTAACAACGATTGCATAGTAAACCGTTGCCGCCCCCCCGAGGGCGATGCTTCCGGGTGATCCCCCCGTGATTTGGTCATACAGGGCTGCACCATCGGCGACCGTTTTATCAACGCTCAGCAGAGATGAAACCTCCTCTGCAGCCACCACATTCGACAGAGACGCATCTGACGCCGCGACCAGAATCGAGCGCACTGTTCCGCCGTCGGAATCCGATACAGACGACCACCCGAGCGAATAAAGTACATTGGTCGGATCGCCTGCGACATTTACAGATGACGGACCCGTGATCGCCGAACTCAGCGGCCTGCCTGAGCCGGGTGTTCCGCTGCCCGACGTTCCGTCGATCCTGTGCGCCGAGGATCTCGCACCCGCCGTCGTCGTCATCGTCCGAGTCGGGGATGCACA
>JACZYK010000309.1 GCA_022571135.1 Bacteroidota bacterium | reverse complement strand
AATGGCGGCGGCCTGATACGCTTCCAACTCGCGGCGTTGTTCTTCAAGGCCGCTCACGACGCGCCGGGCCTGTGCGAGCGCCTGTGCCCGTTGCTCCTCTTGGTGCCTGCGCACACGGGCGAGCGTCGCGTAGCGTTCTGGACGCCGTACCTTCACAATAGACTACTCCCGGCCCTTCGAAGAGGTCAACTTAGCGCCTGCAGGATGCCGTCTTCGATACCCTCCAGCTCTGACGGCTCGAAGAGGCCCTGCCGGAGAAACTGTCGAATCTTGGGCATCAGCACGAGCGCTTCATCGATCTCGGGGTTACTCCCTTTCACGTAGGCGCCGATATTCACGAGATCTTCCGCATCCCGGAAAGTCGCCATGACTTGACGCAGTTTCGACGCCGCTTTCTGATGCGCCTCCGAAAACCAGTCTCGACGAAATCCCTGTGGAGTCTGCATTCTCATCAGATCTTCTCTGTCCACCGTTTCCTCGAAAAACCCGACGGCACCTCGCCTCAACGTATCCACCATCGGAATGGCGAGGGCTCCCGCTCCGTGCGTGCGAGCGGCTTTGATTACCTCGGAGACCTGCGAAAGCCTCACAAAAGGCCGAACGGCATCGTGAACGAGTACGATACCCACCGATTCCGGACAGGCGGCCAGAGCGGCTGCAACCGAATCTTGCCGGGTCGTTCCCCCGGACACAACGCTTTTGAGTTTTGTAATGCCGACACGTCTGAGTTCCTGTCGAAGGGGACGAACGGCTTCTGCGGGTGTTGCCACGATGATGTGGTGGACTTCCGGATGTCGCTCGAAGACGTTCAGAGTCTGGACGAGAACCGGCTTCTCACCGAGCATCCTGAACTGTTTCCTTCGTCCTCCTAGTCGCGTGCCTTCTCCGGCCGCGGGAATCAGAACCGCAATTTCACATCCTTCTTCCATCGAATCGAAAACACCGGTCGGATATCATGGAAAAGATCCTCGGTGCACCTCACAGAATCAGCATGGCGTCGCCAAAGGAGAACAACCTGTATTTCTCCTTGATCGCTTCGCGATACGCCTCCATTATAAAATCATATCCACCAAAAGCCGCAACCAGCATGAGCAGTGTGCTGTGCGGCATGTGGAAGTTCGTAATCATACGCTCGGTGATCCGGAATTCGTACTCGGGATAAATGAACTTATCCGTCCAGCCCATTTTGGCTTTCGATGTGTACGCCGCCGACAGGCTGGATTCAATGGCTCGAACAACCGTCGTTCCCACCGCCATTACCGAGTTATCCGGCGACTGAAGCGCCCTGTTGATCGCCTCGGCAGTCTCCGGGGGGATGTGGAAATACTCGGAGTCCATTCTATGCTTGGTCAGATCCTCGACCTCCACGGGCCGGAACGTACCCAGCCCGATATGCAACGTGACCGAAAGCGTCTCGACCCCCTTCTTAGCAAGCTGCGCCAGGATCTCGGGCGTGAAGTGAAGCCCGGCAGTCGGCGCAGCTACAGCTCCTCTTTCTTCCGCAAAAATGGTTTGATAACGCTCACGATCTTCGGGTTCCACATCTCTTTTGAGATACGGAGGGATCGGTGTCTGTCCAATCTCATCGATTTTATCGTAAAGCTCTTCGTTCCCTCCTTCGAAAACGAACCGAATCGTGCGGCCGCGCGACGTAGTATTGTCTATCACCTCGGCGATAAGGCCGTTTTCGAAGTAGAGCTTGTTCCCGATTCGAATCTTTCTGGCCGGGTCGACGATGACATCCCAGAGACGGCTTTCGGGATTCAGTTCTCGCAGCAGAAATACCTCGATGCGGGCACCCGTTTTTTCCTTGTTACCGAACAGCCGTGCTGGAAACACTTTCGTATTGTTGGCAACCAGGACGTCTCCTTTTGAAAAATAGTCGACGATGTCCGTGAAGCTCTTGTGTTCGATGGACTGCTCAGCACGGTTCAATACCATCAGCCGTGCAGAATCACGTGGTTCGGCGGGATATTTTGCGATCAGGTCTCGGGGATAATCGTACTCGAAATCGGACAGCTTCATAACGTGCAATTTAAGACCGGCGCCATTAGAGGGGATTTGGTTGGAATGCGGTCAGAACACCATCAGTGGGTTGGCGAATCGACCGATTTTCCGTGTATCCGGCATTTTCTCAAAGGGGTGAAATATAAGGTCGTTTTCGAGCGGCTCCAAACCCGTGCGGACGTCGTCCGTGGCATATGCCATTCTGGAGTTGCCGCGTCGGTACGCCTTACCGGCCGGGCGCGTCGTCACTCTCGGTGCCAAGCGGATTTATCCGAATAAACACTACTGGAATTTAGTCGCACAGGGTGATACTATTGAGTATGCAACGACCATCTAACACGGGAGCCTTCCTCCAGAACTGGGTAGTTGCCGGCCTCCTGGCGTTCGGATTCACTTTGAGCGGTTGCGACCACGGGCTCAGGCCTCCGGATCAGCCTCCCACCGGTGCGATCCGGGGCGTCGTCACGTACTCGGGAACGTGGCCACCCCTGTCTGAAGTCATCGACCTGCGTTTTGTCGCCATGCGCTTCGTGCCGACCGATACGGCCGATTTCCTTCAACTCAACCGTATGGCAATCAGCGATCGACTCGACTACAATGTCTCTTCAGACTCGTTCATGGTTCTCAATGTACAGATCGGAGGATTTTTCTATAGCGGCATCGCACAGCAGTTCGAGAATAACATCCTGTCCTGGCAACCGATCGGCCTCTACGAGGATAACGACGGGTTCTTCAGCGTTGAGCAGGGCCGCACGACCGACATAAAAATCCATGTAGATTTCTCGTCGCGTCCCCCCTTCCCTCCAACCACCCTTTGATCCCGTGTCGAACAGCCTTTGCCATATCGAG
>JACZYK010000308.1 GCA_022571135.1 Bacteroidota bacterium | reverse complement strand
GACGGCCTGGTATCCATCCGCTGGGACGGTACGGACGAGAAGGCGCACGTGAAGGTCACGGGCCGAAAACGACCAACGGCGACCGAGCCCAGTCGGGCATCTCTCGTTCTGATGGCCCCGAAAGGTGATCGCGCTCTCGTCGAGGCTGCCAATGAAATCTACGTAGTCACCGTACCCAAGCTCGGAGGTGAGACGCCCACGATCTCGGTGGCCGATCCGGACAAAGCTTCGTTTCCGTCTCGAAAACTGACGAAGGTCGGTGGACAGTTCGCCGCCTGGAGCGCGGATGGAGGAACCGTCCACTGGTCGATCGGCAACGCCCACTTCCGTGCCGACCTGGCCGAGGCCAAAAGAATCGACGACATCATTGCAGCGGAAAAGGAGGAGAAAAAGAAGAAAAAGAAGGCAGAGGCCAAAGAGGCCGAAGAAGAGGACGAGGATGACGACGAAGACGAGGATGACGACGAAGACGAAAATGACGACGGGACCGAACCCTACGAGCCTGATGAGCATCGTGTGATCATAGAGGCGAAGCGGGATATTCCGGAAGGAACCGTGGTTCTCCGCGGAGCCCGGCTGATCACCATGAACGAAGACGAGGTCGTGGAAAACGGAGCGGTCGTGGTGGAGAACAATCGGATCGCAGCTATCGGCGCGTCGGCCGATGTGGCAACCCCGGACGGCGCCCGCGAAATCGACGTTTCAGGAAAGACGATTATCCCCGGCTTTGTCGATACCCACGCTCACCTGCGGCCGGCGTGGGGCGTTCACAAACCGTCGATCTGGATGTATCAGGCGAATCTGGCTTATGGAGTCACCACAACGCGTGATCCGCAGACCGGTACGACCGACGTCATCACGTACGGGGACGAAGTCACCGCTGGAATGATGGTCGGACCGCGCGTGTATTCGACGGGGCCGGGAGTGTTCACGTCCGATCCATTCAAAAATCTCAAGACCACCCGGGATGTGCTCAGGAGATACAGCGAGTACTACGACACGAAGACGATCAAAATGTATATGTCGGGTAACCGGCAACAGCGTCAGTGGATCATCATAGCGGCGAGAGAGCAGGAGTTGATGGCGACGACGGAAGGAGGTCTGGACCTCAAGTACAATCTTACGATGATGATCGACGGATACTCGGGACAGGAGCATTCTCTGCCGGTCTACCCGCTCTACAGCGACGTAGTCAGGCTCGCCGCCGAAACAGGCATCACATACACGCCTACGCTCCTGGTGTCCTATGGAGGTCCGTGGGCGGAGAACTATTTCTACACGCGTGAGAATCCGCACGACGATCAGAAACTGAGGCGGTTTACCCCGCATTCGGTGATCGATGCCAAGACGCGTCGTCGCGGACAGGGTACAGGTCCCGGGCCGTCCGGGTGGTTCCGGTATGACGAGCACATCTTCCCGAAGCACGCGGAAATTGCCAACGACATCGTGATGGCCGGCGGCCGAGTCGGCATCGGGAGCCATGGTCAGCTGCAGGGGCTCGGGTACCACTGGGAACTATGGGCCGTGGCTTCGGGAGGAATGACCGAGCACAATGCGCTTCGCGCGGCTACGATCTTCGGCGCCGAAGCGATCGGACTGTCGAAGGACATCGGCTCTCTCGAAATCGGAAAACTGGCCGATCTCGTCGTACTGCACGGAAATCCCCTTGAGAACATCCGAAATACCAACACGGTCCAGTACGTGATGAAGAACGGCAGGCTTTACAGCGGGGACGATCTCAGGGAAATCTGGCCTGCCGAGCGGGAGATCCGTCTCGAGAAGAGCGCCGACCCGCCGGCAAACCTGAAGGCGGGTATCCACTGATGTCGCGGGGCGTGCCCAGGACTGTGATTTCGATTATTTAGGTGGCCCGTGACATATAGGTGTCATAGCCCTCACCATATGTTGTTCGCGACGACATTCAAGAACAGACTTGCGAACGGCTATGGTGAGGATTAGCGCTTTTCCGACAATCGAGTGGCTCTCCAAACGCGGAGCTGCGCCTCTGGATGTACAGACCGTACCCGCTGGAGGTTCAAGTCAAAGGTATCGCGAGGAACTCTCCACCGGTATCGAGGGCTATCTGAATGCCTGGAAAAACGAACACTCCATCGTCAGGACGGATGCATGGGTCGGTACGCCGAACGGAGAGGAACATGTCGATATCGTCCTCGCGCACAGGGGTCGGAGGATAGGCATCAGGCTCGCCGGGCCGTATGAAGGAGAAACCCACCAAACGGATGCGATCGTGCTCGTCTACGGCAGATTCGATGTGGTCTACCGGATTCACTATTCGGGCGCCTCGATGCCGGCCGCCGATCTTGCCTTCGCGATTCAGTCTGCGCATCCATCGTGGTTTTCCGCCGAAGGCCGGATCGTCGCGGGGAGACTGGTATCGCCGGAAATCCTGATCGGGGCACAGCGTCTCAACGGTACGTTACACCTCGAAAGTATGAGGCTCACTCGGATTCGACTCTCTCATGCATCGGACTGGGTAGAGGCTTTCGAATCCGCTCTAAGCGTGCCGAGACTGAGGTCGTTCGCGGACGATCCGACGAGAGCCAGCCGGACCCTCGGGCCGAATCGATCTCGCTCGTTTCTTCGAGAGCCTTCATGCTCGACTCGGAAGCCCTGCTGAAATATGTTCGGGACTTTCCATCCCGGTGATTCGTATTTGGTCCAGCACTCGACGACGCTTTTTCCCAGACGGGCGCCGAGGGTATTGGTATTATACACCCAGGTGGTCCGCAAGTAGTTTTGCTGCCCGGGATCGCCCTGACCAAATTGTGATCATGCTCTCAAAGGAAGAACTCACCCGGTACAGTCGACACCTTCTCCTTCCAGAAGTAGGTGTCAAGGGACAGGAGCGCC
>JACZYK010000036.1 GCA_022571135.1 Bacteroidota bacterium | reverse complement strand
CCCGGCCCGGTGGGTAGCGCCTGTAAACGGGCCACTCTGCGTTGTTCGTCGTTCATTTGATTTCACCAAAAGTCTCTTCTCACGCCTTGATCCGCCCGTTTACAGGCAGCTACAGGGCGTTTTCAGATAGTGTTAACAGGTCTTAAAATGTGATGCCCGCATAAACGGCAATAGACGTGTTATACAGCTCGGGTGTTGCGGTTCTGACGTTTGAGAATCCCAGCACCGTGCGAACACCGAATTCCATGATTTCACTTCCGAAATCAATATCGAAACCGCCTCCGACGGTGAGTCCAAAGTCCGTGCTTTCGACCTCGTCGTCCGTCTCCTGAAATTCAACACCTCCTTCCGGTGATTTCCACTTTACCACTGCATCGAGTTTAAAGGCGAATGTCGGTCCGGCGAAGACTCTCGGGCGAATACCGGCTCTGTCGATCCGGTAGACCAGCAGTAAGGGAACCTCCAAATAGGTTCTCTCCGACGTAACGTCCGCGAGTACAGGACTGGAAACTCCGCCAATCTCAAGGGGAAGGTTTTTTTGCCTGGCCCCTTTCACGGAGTAAAGGAACTCGGACTGCAGACTGAATCCACCCCGAAGTTCGTATGAAACTCCCACACCTGCTGAAAATCGAGTTACCGGAGAGAGATCGGATTTGGCGTCGCCTCTCAGAGTGGATCCGACGACTCCGACCTTGATGTGTGTCTTCCACTGCCCCGAGGAATCGGAGGTGCCGAGCGCGAGCAGCGCTGTCAGGAAGACGAGGCGCATCGTACGATTATGGTTGGCATTTCGCATGAATTGCAGATATTGAATTGCCGTGAAAAGTAGCGACCCCGTTCCAACCGCCAAAAAAATCCTTAGTGAGCTGCAGGATCCGTGGGCTGAGCGGGCGGTTGATGCAACTCGATCGCCGTCCATCTGTTTTTCGTCGCACGGCGGGTAATCCGGCAGGTGCCCCCGGATTCAGCTCAGCGCTCTCAATGAGGACGATCGCTACGGAAGACCAGCTTTGGTCGAAGGCATTTGGGTAGTACTTTGAGACGTTTCGCCGTATGCCATTCCCCATTATCGACTGTGGACATTCAAACCGCCCCCTCTGAAGCGGAAGGGATCTCCCCGACCGTGTTTCGCCGATTGTTCTTTCTATGGGCCGTAGTGTGGGGAAGCCTGATGACCCTTATATCAGCATGCGGTTCGGTGCTCAGCAACCTGGTGGTCCGCAGGATAGGGGTTTTCCGGTGGTGGTCGATCTTCTGGGGACGGTCGATGTTTCTTGGCGTTGGTATTCGCGTGAAATACCACCGGAAGGTCGATCTGGACCCTTCCAGAACGTATGTTTTTGCCTCAAACCACCAGAACGCGCTCGATATTCCGATAGCGGCAATCGCCGTCCCGTGCCCGTTCGGATACGTTGCCAAAGCAGCACTGGAGCGAGTTCCCGTTCTCGGTTTGGCCATTCGTTTCTCTCCTTCCGTAATTGTGGATCAGTCGCACCCCAGACGATCGCTGGCGAGCATGCAGCGCGCAGGGAGACAGATCCGTCAGGGACTTTCCGTTATCATTTTTCCGGAGGGGAAACGGTCTTACCAGCGGGATTTACTGCCATTCAAGAAAGGCGCGTTTCTGCTCGCCATGGAAGCCGGGGTTCCCATCGTCCCCGTCACTATCGTGGACGCGTACCGGTTGTTTCACGAGAAGCGCCGCTTGGCCAGGCCGGGCATTATCCATGTGGTCGTCGGAGAACCGATTTCTCTGGAGGGAATGACTCGTCGTGATATTCCCGAACTCATGGATCGTCTTGCCCGGGAAATACAGTCGGAACTCGATAATACGCCACGGGAATAAGGGTCTGGATTCGTCGCTGAATCGGGAACGAGAACCCGGAGAAACGGTATCGACGCGCTCGCGCGACATCCCTGTTCGCGTGTTCGGTCCACCACAGGTATCTTTCAAATCGGTTTATTCGACGTTCTTTCCCTCCGTTTTCTGTATCGATTGATGGCAATTCCCAAAGAAGAGGTCAGGCGGATCGCTGCGCTGGCGCGGCTTCGGCTCACGGAAGCCGAAGTGGCGGCGATGGCGGACGACCTGGAGCAGATTCTGGAGTACGTTCGAAAACTAGATGATCTGGATACGTCGAATATTGCGCCCACCACTCACGTTCATGCGGGGGAAATATCGGCCCGGCCCGACTCACCGGTCCAGCGAATCGACAGAGAGGAGGGCCTGGCCAATGCTCCGGATACGGACGGCGTCTATTTTCGAGTTCCCAAAGTAATAGAATAGGGGATGTTAACAGGCCTTAACAGAACCTTATTTTCTGTCATCCAAATATGTCCAAGAAGAAGCTATCGCGTACACGCCTGGTAAGTCAATCGAGCTCCCGACTATCCTGGTATGACTCGTGGGATCGACTCTCGGAAACGCGGCAACACGTAGTATGTCTTCTTTTCTTGGTAGTCGTTTCGTTCGGATTTTTTGCACCGATACACTTTTCCGGCAAGAATCTCATCGCCGGCGACACCGTCCGGTGGATGTCCATGGCAAAAGCCATGCTCTCCTACCAGGCGGAAACGGGTGATCCGGCACTCTGGTCTCCGAACATGTTTGCCGGGATGCCGGGATTCATGATCTCCTACGGAACCCGGATTGTGCAGGCCGACATTGTGACCAGTTGGCTCAGGTCCTTCATCTGGCCGAGTTCCCACCTGCTTCTTCTTCTGTTCGGAGTCTACGTGCTCGTCTGGACGCTGGGCAGAAACAAACTGTCGTCGGTTTTTTCGGCCGTGGCATTCGGCCTCACGACATACCTCGCGATCCTGCTGGCGACCGGCCATAATTCTAAATTTATCGCTCTGGCCTGGGCGCCGTGGTTACTGGTGGCCTTCGCTTACGTACTCTCGAAACCGTCGCTGCGGGCCGGTCTTTTATTCGCAGCTGCGGCCGCATTGAACCTTCGGGCCGGTCACGTTCAGATCACCTATTACGTGTTATTCCTAGCGGGGGTCTGGTGGGTCGGAGAAGGGATTAGAGCCGGTCGAGCTGGCGAATTCGGCGGATTCCTGAAGTCCACCCTGTGGCTCGCCGCCGGTGGTGCACTGGCCCTTGTCATGGTCGCCCAACCCTATCTGGCCTATGCAGAATACAAGCACTTTACGATTCGGGGGGCGGCTCCTGGAGGGGTGGAGGGCGGTTTGAGTTGGGCCTACGCTATGGCCTGGAGCCAGGGCGTGGGAGAATTGCTCACGGTTCTTGTAGCGAACGCATACGGCGGTGGGGGATCCCTGTACTGGGGTCCCAAGTCCTTCACCGGCGGCCCCCATTATTTTGGAAGCCTTACCGTGATACTCGCGGTTCTGGCGATTGTCAGGCGTCGCGATGCTTTGACCTGGATATTTGCCTCCGCCGGCTTTCTCATGCTGATTTTCGCACTCGGGGAAAACTTTCCGCTATTGAATCGGCCGATGTTCGACTATTTCCCCCTGTTCAGCGCATGGCGGGTACCGGAGACGTGGATGTCTGTTGTTGCGCTCGTGACGGCCATCCTGGCAGGTTTCGGCCTGTCCGGCCTCGCGTCCGGGAAGTCCCTTGAGGCCGAGTCGGCCGAGAAAAAGAGATTCTTCGCGGTGTTCGGGGCTGGGATCGGATTACTATTGATCCTTCTGACCCTGCAGGACACGATGATGGACTTCAAAAGGCCTGGAGAGGAGGCGCAGATTTTCAGGCAGTTCCAGATGCAATATCCGGATATAACCGCTTCCGATACCCAGGTTCAGCGCGTGATTGCGCAGGAAATCGGCAGTAGGCAGGCAGGTCGACGGGCCGTATTTCAGAAGGATGCCCGTCGCTCGCTTCTGTTTCTGGCCGCCGGATTCATCATTATTCTCCTCGTTCAACGACGGCGTCTTCCGGCCTGGCTCGGCGTTGTGGGTTTGATCCTCCTCATTTCGTTGGATCTCGGGGGTGTTGGGCGGAGGTATGTCCATGAAGGAGTGCTGACCCGGTCCGCCGATGCTGGTGAGGAGGTGCCGAAGTATGCGTTCGACGATTTCATTTTGGATCGCGTCGAAGAGGCCGGTGGCCCCGGGCATTTCCGCGTTCTTTCTCTCGAATTCGGACAGGATCCCTCGACAAACGCCCGTCCATCTTTCTTTTACGAGTCGCTCGGGGGATACCACGGTGCAAAGTTGAGGGTGTATCAGGATTTCCTCGAACAGATTCTGTTTGATCCTTCCACGAACGGGCTGAATCCAAGGGCGGTTGATATGATGAACACGCGGTACCTGATCGGCGCTCGGGCGCCCGCCGATTACACGATGGTCTTCCAGGACGACGCGAGTGGAAACGCGGTGTTTGAAAATTCACGGGCGCTGCCGAGAGCGTTCTTTGTCGGAAGGGCTGAAATACTGGACACTCCTTCGGACGTTTGGAATCGTCTGCGTTCGGACTCCTTCGATCCTGCGGAATCCGTCATTTTGATGTCCGACACGGGGAAAGAGGGTTCGCCGTTGGATTCTTTTTCGGTTGCCCGGGCGAGGCTTGTTGTACACACACCTCGTGAAATTGAATGGGAGATTGAGACCGATGCCGACCGCTGGCTCGTGGTTTCGGAGGTCTACTATCCGGCAGGATGGGTCGCTACACTCGATGGAAGCGAAATCCCCATTGAGCAGGCCAATTATCTATTGCGGGCCGTGTTCCTCCCGGCCGGCGAGCACACGCTCAGGATGGCCTTCAATCCAGCCTCCCATACGATGGGCGTTCTGGTTGCGGGAATTTCCACACTTTTCGTCTACGGTACGCTGTTCTTCCTCTTCGCCATATGGCTTTACAGGAGGAAGAAAAAGGATTCATCGTCCGAAACTCTACCTCAATGAAGCAGATATCCATCGACCCCGGCTTGAATCCAACCCTCCGCCTGCGCCATGAACGGACTCTGTCGTTCCTGCAGTCTGTCATACCGGCTCCGGCCCGCCTGCTCGACCTCGGGACTTCGAATCCGTTATCCGATCAGATGAAGGCGCTCGGGTACGAAGTAACCCACACGACGGGAGACCTCGACGAGCACCCGAATCAGGCCGGACTCGAAATGGTGGACGTGGTAACGGCATTCGAGATTCTGGAGCACCTGGTCGCTCCTCTTCATGTTTTACGGGCCGTCCGGGCGCCGATCCTGATCGCAACGGTACCTCTGCGGCTGTGGTTTACCCGGGCATATCGGAGCGCGATCGATCCATGGGACCGGCACTACCACGAGTTCGAAGACTGGCAATTCGACTGGCTGCTCGAAAAAGCGGGCTGGGAGATTCAGAGCATTCAGAAGTGGACCAGTCCCATCCTCCGGATTGGACTTCGACCGATACTTCGCAAGTTCTCGCCCCGGTATTATGCGGTTCATGCAACCAGGCAGGCGGCCGAATGAGAAAGGTGCTGTTTGTCACATATTACTTCCCGCCCTCCGGAGGACCGGGCGTTCAGCGCGCCCTGAAATTCATCAAGTACCTTTCACGGTACGGATGGGAGCCGACGGTGCTCACCGTGGACCCCGAATTTGCAGCCTATCCCAATTTGGACCCCGAGCTCAAATCGGATACGCCCGAGCAGATCCGGGTCATCCGCACACGGGCGAGAGATCCGTACGCTGCGTACGCTCGCCTGATGGGCAAACGGAAGAGTGATGCGGTGGGAGTAGGATTCCTGAGCGCGGACAGACCCGGATTCAGGGAGCAGCTGGCACGGCGCATTCGCGCCAACTTCTATCTACCCGATGCTCGCGTTGGATGGGTACCTTTCGCTCGGCGCGCCGCCCTCGATCTGATCGAGGAGGAGGACTTCGATGCCGTCATCTCGACCGGCCCTCCACATTCGACGCACCTGGTTGCCGAGACCGTAACGCAAAGATCAGGCGCCGCCTGGATCATAGATATACGAGACGCCTGGCCGGACGACTCTTACGCCCACATGCTCCCGATGACAGGCTGGGCAAGGGCAAGGGATGCTCGGATACGAAGAAGAATTTACGGAGGGGCCGATCGCCTGGTCGTAATCAGTAACTCCTTGAAACGGGGTGCGGCGAAGCTGACCGAGACGCCGATTGAAGTCATATCTAACGGTTTCGATGAGGAGGACTTCGAATCCGTGGTTCCTAAAGACAATGAATCGTTTACGGTTGTATACGCCGGTAACATGTCCGATGAACGCAATCCGGAGGCGCTCTGGAAAGCCCTCGCCCGCCGGAACTCGGACCGGGGCGAAATTCGTGTCCGTTTAATCGGAAACGTCGCCGGGGGTGTTCGTGAATCGATACGGGATGCCGGGCTACAGGAAACGGTCGAATTTTTGCCCTATATGGCCCACTCGACAGCGGTCGGGCATATGTGCGGCGCGCACGCGCTTCTGCTTCCGATAAACCGCGTTCCGGATGCCGCCGGTATCGTGACCGGCAAAATCTTCGAATATCTGGGGGCGGGTCGACCCATATTGTGTATTGCTCCGCCCGATGGCGATGCCGCCGCGATCATCGACGAATGCGAAGCCGGTCGCACCCACGATTTCGACGATGATGAAGGCGTCGAGGAGACGCTCGCGGCGATGTACGACGCGTGGAAGAGGGGAGAGAAACTGGAAGGCGCTACCCCGGAGGCGGCTTTGAACTACAGCCGAAAACTGCAGACCCTGCGCCTCTCCGAAATTCTGAACCAGCTCACCCAACATTAACGCTCTGATGCAGATAGTCAGCGTAGTCGGGGCTCGTCCCCAGTTTATCAAAGCCGCAGTGGTGAGCCACGCGCTCGAAGCGGCCGGTATCTCGGAACACATTGTCCACACGGGCCAGCACTACGACACCCGTATGAGCGCCGTATTTTTCGAGGAACTGGGTATAGCCGAGCCGGTCGCGAACCTGGATGTCGGGTCCGCCTCTCACGCCGTCCAGACCGGTTCGATTATGGTTCGCTTCGAGGAGTACCTGGCCTCAGGCCCTCTTCCCGACTGGATTCTCGTTTACGGCGATACGAACAGCACTCTTGCTGCAGCACTCGTGGCCTCCAAACTGCAGATCAGGCTCGCCCACGTCGAAGCCGGACTCCGTTCATTCAATCGGCGAATGCCGGAGGAGATCAATCGAATCGTGACGGATCGCCTCTCCGACCTGTTGTTTTGTCCGACCAGGACCGCAGTATCTCACCTTGAAGAGGAGGGACTCTCGGGCGGTGTTCATCTGACAGGGGACGTCATGCTCGACGCGACACGTTTTTTCGGTCGCAAAGCCGAGGAGAATCATCCAATCGCAAACGTGACGGGACATCCGGCCGGATCGTTTCATCTCGCGACGGTGCACAGGGCTGAAAACACGGACGATCCCGAGAGACTGGCAGCCATCTTCCGGGGACTGGGTCGCTCCGGACTCCCTGTCCTGCTGCCCCTGCACCCCAGAACCCGGAGCCGCGTGAAGCGTCTCGTGCTGCCCGAGAATATCGAGGTGATCCCGCCGGTTTCCTACCTGGCGATGCTATCCCTGGTGCGAGCGGCCCGGCGCGTCTTTACGGACTCCGGCGGTCTCCAGAAAGAGGCCCTATGGCTCGGAACTCCGTGCGTCACGCTTCGCGACGAGACCGAGTGGGTGGAAACGCTTCACGGGGGCTGGAATATTCTGGTCGGAGCGGACGCGGGCAGGATCGAATCGGCGGCCACAGAAGAGCCGACAACCGGCCCGCCCGAATTCGGCTCCGTGGCGGACGGCCGAGCGTCGGACTTAATCGCTTCACTACTGAACTCGAACTGAGCCATGGCGCATATCCTGATGGTGCTCGACCACACGTTTCCTCCCGACGTGAGAGTTGAAAACGAGGCTTTCACGCTCGCGGAAGCGGGATTCGAGGTCACCGTACTCTCGATCGGTCCCGATGATAGGGATTCGGAAGAAAGCGCCGACGGATATCGGATCGTGAGGGTTCGGATCCCGGCTCAGGTTCGAAACAAGATGCGAGGCTTGTCCGGGACGGTTCCGCTTCTGGATGTGTACCTGCGCAGGCTTCTGACGCGACTGTACCGTCAACACGCGTTCGATGTCATCCATGCACACGATCTCTATCTGTTCGGGCCGTGTCTGCGGGCCGGTCGAAAGCTCGGGATTCCGGTGGTCGGAGATATGCATGAGAACTGGGTTGATGTGCTGAGATATTATCACTGGAGCACACACTATCCGGGCAAACTGGTTATCAATCTCGACCGCTGGGATCGGTTGGAAACGGAGTGGTGCCTCGCCGTCGACAGACTCGTCGTCGTGATCGAAGAGATGGCCGACCGGTTGGAAAAGAAGGGTGTCCAACGGGAGAAATTGACCGTCGTGCCGAATACGATCAGAACGTCGGTGTTCGGGTCGTATCCCGTCGATCCGGAACTCGTTGAATCGCTGCGGAGCGAGCTGACGCTCGTGTACACGGGCGGCATGAATAGCAACCGGGGTTTAGAGACAACCGTCGAGGCCATGCCGTCGATCCTGGAAGAAATTCCCGGCGCGCGTTTGATCCTCGTAGGCGACGGAGCGGTGCGACGAGATCTCGAGGCGCTCGTTGAACGGCTGGGGCTGCACGACTCGATTACGTTTACGGGATGGCAGTCCCAGGATCGGATACCGAGCTATATCGCCGGCGCGGACATCGGCCTTATGCCCCATTTGAAGACGATTCATACCGACCATACGATTCCGCACAAACTCTTTCATTACATGTATATGGGTATTCCCGTCGTATCGTCCGACTGCCGCCCGGCGCAACGCATTATAGAAAGCGAAAATGCTGGTCTGGTTTTCGGATCAGGGAATATAGCGGCGTTTGCCTCGTGCATTGTCGAACTGGCGAGAGAGCCCGGCAGAAGGCAATCGATGGGGAAAAACGGAAAATCTGCGGTTGCCAACCGCTATAACTGGGACGCGACGTCGAAGGGTCTCGTCTCGTGTTATCGCCAGATGTTTCCGCATGGGTGATTCCGGACCGCCGGCTCTGGAGAAATACAGGCGTTGAATCAGTCACGCAGGACCGTGGCGAGCACGGCCGCGATACGCTCGGCCGCGTGGCCGTCCCACAACAGCGGTAGGGATCCGGTTTTCCAGAGACCCGAAAGGGCGCGATTTGATGCGTCCTCAAGTACGTCCGGATCCAGAGGGAGAAGTTCGTTCGTCCCCACCTCGATGGTGCAGGGTCTTTCTGTGTTGTCCCTGATCGTCGCACAGGGGACGCCGAGGGCCGTCGTCTCCTCCTGGATACCGCCGCTGTCCGTGAGCACGAGGCCGGCGTGGATCATCAGGCTGAGGAATTCGAAGTATCCCAGCGGCTCGATCAAGTGCACGCCCGCTGAATTTACCAGCACATCCTCCAGGCCGAACTCCACAATCCTTTTCCGGGTACGGGGATGTATCGGGAAGAGAACGGGGTGACGATCGCCGATCCGAGAGATGCTTTCGACCAATACGGCCAGCAGTGCAGGATTATCCACCAGTTCGGGCCGGTGAGCGGTCAGCAGGACGAAAGAGCGGGCGTTCATGCCGTAGACTTCGTGTTGGCTCACGGATCGAGCTTTTTCTTCGTATCTGCGGAGCGAGTCGATCATGACGTTACCGGTGAAAAAAATGGCCTCGTCCGCCTTGCCTTCCTCCCTGAGATGTTTGATCGCCGCGGCTTCGGTTACGAACAGGTAGTCCGAAATAGCGTCGGTCGCGATCCTGTTTATTTCCTCGGGCATCCTTCGATCGAACGATCGAAGACCGGCCTCGACGTGGGCGACAAGAACGTGAAGCTTTGACGCCGTAAGCGCTGCAGCGAGTGTGGAATTGACGTCGCCGACCACTACGACCACATCCGGCCTCTGCTCGACAATGATCGGTTCGAGCTCTTGCATGACCCGGGCCGTTTGTCTGGCGTGCGATCCCGATCCGGCCGAGAGAGATATGTCGGGCCTCGGGAGTTCGAGTTGCTGAAAGAAAACGTCGCTCATGGCGGCGTCATAGTGTTGCCCGGTGTGCACAAGAATCGGTTCTATGGCCTCATGTTGATCGAATGCTCTGTGAAGTGGCGCAATCTTTATGAAGTTCGGCCGGGTACCGGCGACGAGCAGGGCGCGAATCATGAGGCGCGGTAGATACGGGAGTCGATTATTGAGAGGAGTTACAGGTGGAAAGCATCCGATCCTTAGGGCGGTGCGGTATATACGCTCCCGAGACTTCAAGATCAACTTCCGGGAACTGCCATCGGACCGACTGTCGGAAGTGGAACGGGCCTTTTTCCGTCCAGGGCAGACGGCTTCTGCAAAAAGGCATAAATCGGATGTGCAAGACGTGCATTCGCTGATTGACAAAGGGGGATGAGCCGGTCTATATTCAACCATGAGCCGTAAGGCGTGCTCCCGTCGATCCGGATGTATGCTCCGAACACCTCCGGAATGGATCGTGGCAAATCAGACGCTCGACACAAATCTTGATCCAACCTTTTCGTGCGATGTCAGAAGATTACGAAATAGCCCTCGGTATGGTGGAAACGAGAGGCCTCATAGGAGCCATCGAAGCCGCTGATGCCATGGTCAAAGCTGCCCGAGTCAGATTGATCGGTAAGGAAAAGATCGGCGGTGGTTATGTCACCGTTATGGTCCGAGGAGATGTGGGGGCGGTCAAAGCCGCTACCGACGCCGGAGCTGCTGCAGCCGAACGGGTCGGTGAACTCATTTCGGTGCATGTCATTCCGCGTCCGCACAGCGACGTAGAAGGTATTTTGCCCCAGGGCATCGGGGACTGATCTAGAGCCTGTAATCCGGTAGCATTTCAGCTATCAAAGAACGCGGTAGAGTTCAATCGTCGTTCGCTTTCCAAGCGAGAGTACATGGCGGCTACAAAGAGTAAAGCACTCGGTCTGGTAGAAACACGCGGCCTCATTGCAGCTATCGAAGCGGCGGATGCCATGACGAAAGCCGCTAATGTCAAACTGATCGGATTGGAGCAGACAGTAGCCGCTCTCATCACGGTCCAGGTGGTCGGCGACACGGCCTCCGTCCGATCGGCCGTCGATGCAGGCGGTGCGGCCGCGGAGCGGGTGGGTGTACTGGTTTCCACACATGTAATTCCCCGTCCATCCTCCGACGTGGAGAAGATGCAATTCGGCGAGTCGTCAGAGGCGGCCCGCCAGGAGCGTAGTACCGGATCTCGCAAGGACATGACGGTGCGCGAATTGCGCCGACTGGCACGGAGGACCCCCGGACTGTCTATCCAGGGCAGGGAAATAGCAAGGGCAAACAAGCAGCAGTTACTGGACGTTCTCGGACCCGGTCTTGGCTGAACCAGCGGACTTGCCGAACCATTCGGACCGTTCGGAAACGGAACGCTTCGCGCATCATACTAAACACAGGATAAGTGGAGTTAACCTCAACCGAGATCCTTGACCGTTGGCAGATTCGGATAACAATTCGGTTTCGATAAGGCTCGCGGAGCGCATCCGAAAGCTCTTCACAGAGCCCGCAAGGCGGGGGATCATGCCCGACAAGGTGCCCCGGCACAAAGGACTCGTCATAACCTTTTGCATTCTTGCCGCGTGCCTGATGTGGTTCACGTTCTCTGTCCGAGAGACATTCACACAGGTTTTTGAGTTTCCCACAGTGATTCAGAATCTGCCCCCTGAACTGGCGCTAACCTCACTTCCACCTCAATCTGTGCGTGTTCAAGTGGAGGGAGAAGGCATTCAGTTGCTTCGACTGTACTACAATCCACCCACCGTACCGATCGATGCTTCGGAAGATCAGATCGATATGATCCTGGTCATGGCTGAAATTGCGTCGAACGTCAGCACGACAACGGTCATGCCGCAAATCGTGGATATTCATAAAGAGGTCCGGGAAATCAAACGGATTCCGATCCGTTCTCATATTCGGATCGTGCCTGTACCAGGTTTTCACGTCGTAGGAGACGTACGTTTCGATCCCGATTCGGTCACCGTATCTGGAGCCTCATCGATCATTGAACAGCTCGATTTCTGGCCCTCAGAGAAAAGGAGGTTGTCGGCGGTGAGGGACACCGTTCAGTTGATGGTCGCGCTCTCCGACACGCTGGATGGACTCGTGGATCTGGATCTGACCCAAACGCTCATAACGGCCGACGTCCCCGAGTTTACGGAGGGCAAAAGGGACATTGAAATCAGGGTGAGGGATGCACCGGCCGACCAGGAGATTACGTTCGATCCGGCTAAAACGGAGGTCGTCTATCAGGTCCCGATCGCCCAGTTCGATATGGCTCGCGAAGCCGAAGATTTCTACGCGTTTGTCCGGTATTCGGATATTCTGGCCGATACGACCGGCCTCGTCTACCCTCTGATTAATCTTCCGGATGGGATCGAAATGAGGGGAGTCCGACTCGTACAGAATGCCATGAGGTACTACTTTGTGGGCGGCAACTAGTCCCTGTTAAAGATACAGGGTGCTTTCACGTAGCGTTAACAGGCCCAAAGTCAGCGCGGATAGGAGGGATATGGCTTGCTCGTCACATAGCCCTTCAGTTGATCAATCTCGAAATCCTTTTCTTCGTTTTCCGAGCGCAGGATGTCGCGCAGGGAGATGACGCCCAGTACGGTCTGACCGTCCATGACGGGCACGTGGCGGATATGCTTTCGCTCCATGATCTGGTGTACGTCTATACGAGCGGTGGATTTGTCCACCACGAAGACATTCCTCGTCATGACAGATCTAATATCTGTCGATTCAGGATCCAGTCCGACAGCGACTACGCGGCGCAGCAGATCCCTTTCGGTGAATATGCCCTGGATCTTACTTTCGGAATCCAGAATAAGGATAGAGCCGAAGTTTCGCTCGTGCAGCACGCGGACTACTTCAGAGACCGAAACATCCGGAGAGGTATGGCAGACACCTCCACGGGAACGAAGAAGTTTGGCGACTGGAGTATGCATGACAGGTGGTAGGACTGGATCGAGCTTCACGCAACATTAACAATTATAGCCGGGGCCAGGCAAACTGTTCCGATGCGCCGGATCATACCACTACGAAGGATCCGGGATTTGCATGTCTATCGTCCGAGAACGGCGTCCCTGAAGCATCGAAACCGGAGCGGCCATCCGGACGTAACTGGAACGTATTGAGCATTTTTGCCCGGAGTCGGATGGATCACAGACGGAGTGACGAATGAGCGCACGCAACCCGGTTGCGGAGGAAGGGGAATTTGTCGAGTTGCCGACAGGCATTTTCACCGCCGACGGCATCTGGTTTCACACGAGCGAATCCTACCTGAGGGAGTTCGCCGGGCCCATAATCGACCGTATCGGAATCGCTACGCTGTTGTCACAGGCTGGAAGCTGGATGCGTTCGGCAGACACTGCCGGCTCTTTTTGTCTCGTGATTCTGCTGCTGATCACCTCTCCAGCAATGGCCGCTCTGGCGTCCGTAGTGCTCTATCTGATGTGGAATGCACTCGTACCGGCACTCGTATTTCCGTCATTCATACGATTCTTTTCGCTTCTGTCTGCAGCGTGGATTCACGGGCTGATCTACGTACTGATCTTGAGTTGGCTGGGTGCGGGAGGTATGATTTCGTCCGTCGTCGTCGGTCTCATCGGATTTATTTTGCTCCGATGGGGGATCGTTCGCAATCTGATCGATCGGATACCGGCCATGAAGAATAAATCTGGCCGCATGCTTCCGATTGCCGACCGTATTCTGCGGTCGCTCATGGTCAGGTACGCCATCTCCTTTCGAATTACCCTACCTTCGACGGAGGAATTCGAGCGCCGAATCCTCGAAATCTGGAATCGGGAAAGGGCCCGTTAACAGACCCTCATATATCGTAAGGGTTATATTCCAGACGGCTGACAGTCTGGGCCGACGATGCGATACATATGACATTGGACAAAAGAG
>JACZYK010000307.1 GCA_022571135.1 Bacteroidota bacterium | reverse complement strand
GTATGTAACGCTGCTACACTGCGTGTCTTCTGCCTTGCCGGACAAAAAAATAGCGGCCGGCTCCGCGGTTGCAGGTAGTGATAACAGGCCTTAAGCGCATGGAGTCCTGGTCACTGCCTGCAACTATCGGGGATGTGCTTCTCGATTTTTCATTTTTGAGCATACTCCTTCTCCTCGGGACGTTGTCGAGGAGATACGTGCCTTTTTTTCAGCGATACCTGGTACCCAACAGCCTGATCGCCGGATTCGCCGGACTCCTTCTCGGCCCCGAACTCCTTTCCATTCTGCCGATGTCCACCGAGCGAATGGGCGCGTACGTATATCACCTCCTGGCCCTGACTTTTATCGGCGTCGGCCTGCAATCCACCCGCCGAAAGCATGGATACAGCGTCATAAATCTCGGATTCATGCAGGTGGTCGTCATGCTCCTCCAGGCCATGATCGGATTATCGGTCGCCCTCGCGGCTGCGCTCATTTTCTTTCCGGATCTCATCCCCGCGATGGGAATGCTGTTGCCCCTGGGATTCGCTATGGGACCCGGAATCGCATTTTCGATCGGAAATTCCTGGCGTGCATACGGGTTCGATGAGGCCGCTTCGATCGGGCTCACCATCGCGGCCATCGGCTTCCTGTTCGCCTACTTTACAGGAGTCTGGATTTTGAACCGGGCAATACGGGCAGGATCCGAGGGTCTTACGAATTTACCCCGTACCGGTATCTCCGCATCCTTTCGTACCGGACTCAGGACAGCGGAAGACAGGCCTGTAGGTGCCAGACTGACTTTTTTTGGTGGAGCCATCGAGCCCCTGACCGTACACGTGGCACTCGTCGGGCTGGTCTATGCGGGCACCTACTTCTTCGTGCTCGGACTGGCCGGCCTCCTCAGCCGGGTGGGAATGGAGCAGGAAATACCGATCATCTGGTCCTTCCACTTCATCGTGGCCAATCTGTTTGCGCTTGCGCTGCGTCGTGTGCTCGATCGAATAGGAGCTGGAATCTACCTGGATGACGGAATGATTCATCGTGCGACGGGAGTCACGGCCGACTTTCTTATCACGGCATCGATCGCTGCTATCAGTCTTCGGATTGCCTGGTCCTATATCGGACCCGTCCTCGTCATGTGCTTCCTGGCTGCGGGAAGCACGTATGTGCTCCTGAGCTGGTCAAGCAATCGCATATTTCGTCACTATCGCTTCGAAAGATTCATCGGCATGTACGCCCAGATGACCGGTACGATCAGTTCGGGCCTCGCTCTGATCCGGGTGACTGATCCTGAATATCGATCTCCGGTGGCTGAAGATCTGGTCTTGAGCAGCGGGATTGCGCTCGCGCTCGGATTCCCACTTCTGCTCGTGATCAATATGCCTTTCACAGTCTTCGAAGGCAGCCTGAGCGGCTACGCGATCGTACTCTCTGTACTGACGGTTTACCTGATCGTGATCAGTTTTTTCTGGTACCGATTCGTTCAATCTTCCGGTGAAGACGACGAGGCTACCTGATGACGAGGAGGCCACTTGAAGACATAGTCCCCGCCGCCGGTCGGAATCAGAATTCAGAACCCGTCACTCGAATCGCCTCCTGGACGGACGTATCTCCTTCGAGGACGATTCTTCTGGCGGATTCGCGCAGCGTCAGCATACCCTCTTCGATCGCCTTGCTGCGAAGGGCATCCTCGTCGATCATGTTTTCGCTCGACATGATGATTGACCGGATAGCGGGCGAAAACAGCATCGTCTCGGCAACCGCCCTTCTACCCTTGTATCCATTTCCCTTGCATTTTGGACATCCAGGGTCGTTTCCAAATGCATAAATCCCGCCATTCGATATCTCAGCTTCGGAAAATCCGAAATGGATCAGGTCCGATTTTTCCGTCGTTCGATCTGGGATCTTGCATTCTGGGCACAGTTTCCGGATGAGGCGCTGTCCTACGACAAGGTTTATCGCGTAAGTGATCAGGAACGGCTCCACACCCATTTTGAACAGTCGTGCAACCGCAGCCGGTGCGTCGTTGGTATGCAGCGTCGAAAATGTGAGGTGACCGGTATTGGCCAGCTTGATCGCGAGTTCCGCAGTAGCCTTATCACGCATCTCGCCGACCATAACAATGTCGGGGTCGTGCCGGAGAATGGAGCGCAGCGCATCTTCCAGATTGAGCCGCACGCCGAGCTTGATCTGCCGAATACCCTTCATGATGTATTCCACCGGATCCTCTACCGTCAGCACGTTGACCTTCGGAGTGACGACCTGGTGGAGCGCAGCAACCAGCGTAGTGCTTTTGCCCGAGCCCGTCGGGCCGGTAAGAATCACCATACCGTGGGGTTGACGGATCGCGCTGTCGAACCGCTCCATGGCCACACCGAGGAGTCCGAGCTGACTCAGATCGGTGAGGACATTGCGATCGTCCAGAACCCGGATGACGATGCTTTCGGAGTGAATCTCCTGCCGTGCACTCACGATCGGGAGCACGGAGACACGAAACCGGATCAGAACGTCGTCTATCCTGCGCTGAATGTATCCGTCCTGCGCAGCATCTCTCTCGAACCGATCTATATTTATTGAATTGTCTTTTACAACGGCGATGAAGGCCTCGGGTTTTATGCCTTCTTCGAGATGCCACTTCTCGAGCTCACCGTCGATGCGCATATGAATCTCTATGTGCCCCTCCGAATTAGGGAAAATATGCAGATCGGATGCTCGCATATTCACGGCCTCCACGAGGGCGGCCTCGAACAAATTGATCAGCCTGGAACGGCTTATTTCCGCGTCGAGAACGTCTTCGTCCACGTCATGATTTTCAGCGCTGAAGTCCATCCCGAAATCGAAAATAGGCGGCGCTTCGGCCAGCCTTTTAAGGAATTGATTCTGACCGAGAAACGTTTCTGTAATAAATCTTCCAA
>JACZYK010000306.1 GCA_022571135.1 Bacteroidota bacterium | reverse complement strand
GGTGGCGGCTGTGTGTCTGGCTTCCGGGATCCACACCCTTTCCCGATTCAATTCACGGCTCCTTTCCCTTGATCATGAACAAGTGGGTACCGGGACACCTCAGGTCTTTGACATGAGGTATGACTTCTGGTTCGACGAGGACGACGAGGGGCTTCTGCTTCATCGCTCCATCGAGAACATGTTTGTTGCGGAAGACTCGGTGTTCGTCGTGTTCGAAGACCATCGCCGCGACAACTGGGAGCCGCATGTCTATCGCACGCGCGACTACGGCGACTCCTGGGAGCGAATGGTGGACGGAGACGACGTGTGGGGCTATGCGCTGGCGATCGTGCAGGATGCCGTCGAACCCGATTTGTTTTTCCTGGGTACGGAATTCGGACTGTATGTCTCTATAGATGGTGGGGACCAGTGGACAAAGTGGACGAACGGTTATCCGACGGCCTCCACGATCGACCTGGTCATCCATCCCCGCGAGCACGACCTGGTCATAGGCACATTCGGCCGGTCGGCCTGGGTTCTGGACGATATTCGACCTCTGAGGGAGATAGCGAGCGAGGGCATTTACGTTCTCGACGAAGCGCTACACGTATTTCCGGCGCCCGATGCGTACAGGGCTTCCAATATTCAGGCCTCAGGCACGCGTTTCAGGGCCAACGCGATTTATGCGGGAGAGAACCGGCCGGGAGGCGCCATGATCAGCTATTCGATCAATCCGGACGCCTTCGAGGAAGAGGACGGCGAAGAGCACGACGAAGGTGAAGAGCGTGACGATGGCGGAGAGGACGATGATGGCGAAGAGCATGACGATGGCGAAGAAGACGATGATGGCGACACCCCCGAAGATGTCAAAATCGAGATTCTGGATGCCTCCGGTGAGGTCATTCGTACCTTCGACGGCCCCGCCAAGGCAGGGATCAACCGGGCGTTTTGGAGCTTGAATCGCAAGGGCGTCCGTAATCCCGACAGGCAGGCGCCGAGCGACGATGCACCTGAGCCGGGAGGACCGTCTGTGCTTCCCGGTACCTACACCGCCAGAATCACCTACGGCGCGTCGATCGGAGCGGCAGAGATTATGGTACACCTGGATCCGCGCCTGGATGTTGGCACGGCCGGTCTCGAAGTGCGCTTGCAGCTCTACGACGACTTGGTTCCGGTGATCGAGGCAGCCACAAACATGGCCGATCGCCTTCGGGAAGCCGATGAGGCCGTCGACCGCGTAAAGGCGCAGCTCGGCGATCGGGACGACGAGACGGCGAAGGAACTTCAGAAGCTCGGTAAAGCGGTAAAGGATTCTATCTCCACGCTTCAGGACCGCTTTTTCGGCGAACAGGGCAAGCAGGGGATCTATCGGAATCCATTCACGGTGACGTCGTATCTGGGCGCGGCACGTCGGTATGTGCAGTCCGGCTACAACATGCCGACGTCAACCGAGGATCGGGCCATCTCGAAAGCAGAGCAGGAAGTCGAAGCGATTATGGTCGAGGTAAACCGGTTTTTCTCGGAGGACTGGAGCGCGTACAGAGAGTCTGTAGATGCCGCGAACATCATTCTCGTCGCCGCGATTGATCCGATCATTATTGAATAACCCTGGAACAGCGTATTCCATGAGAATAATCAGCGTAGAACTGTTCAAAGCAGACATCGCGTATCATGCTCCGTTTCGGATAGCGATCAGCGAGTCGACCAGTACCGAAAACGTCTTCGTCCGTTTGACCACAGATGCAGGGTTCTACGGAATGGGCGAGGCGAGCCCTACGCGCGCCATCGTGGGGGAGACGCAGGCTTCGGTTGTCGAGACGGCGAAGGAATTGTCGCCGCTGTTTCTGGGGTCCGATCCACTGGATATCGAGGGACTCGTCCGGAGAATGGATGCCTGTCGTGGGGGCCAACCGACGTGCAAGAGCGCCTTCGATATGGCCCTCTACGACCTCGCAGGAAAGATTCAGGGACTTCCGCTCTACGCGGTGCTTGGCGGAGGCAAACGCGATTTCTGGACGGATAATACGATCGGTATCGACACGCCGGAGGTGATGGCGAAAAAGGCTGCCGTTTTTCAGGCAGACCGATACCAGGCCATCAAGGTGAAACTGGGGACCAATCGTGACGACGATATAGACAGGATCAGGGCCATCCGCGCAGCGGTTGGAGACGAGATTCCGCTCCGCATCGACGCCAATCAGGGTTGGGACTACCAGACCGCGATCGCAGTACTCAAAGCGCTCGAGCCGATGGGCATCGAGTACTGCGAGCAGCCCGTCGCTCACTGGGATTATGCAAATATGAAGAGGATCCGCGAGCGTACGACCATCCCGATTATGGCGGATGAATCCGTATTCGACCACCACGATGCTTTCAAGCTCGCCACCCAGGGATGCGTCGATTATATAAACATCAAGCTGGCCAAGTCAGGAGGCATTCACAAGGCTTTGAAAATCAACGCCGTCGCAGAAGCAGCCGGGATCGCGTGCATGGTCGGGAGCATGTCCGAAACCCGTCTGGGACTCTCGGCTGCGGCTCACCTTGTCTCGGCCCGGCCCAACATTCGGTTTGCAGATCTGGATACGCATTTCGATCACGCGATTGATCCGGTCGTTGGAGGGGTTGAAATAGACGGTGCAGGCGTCCGGCTGACCGACACTCCCGGGCACGGAGCGGACATAGATCCGGGCTACTTGGATGCCTGCGAATCCGTCAAGATTGATTAAGCCAAATCCCGACCTGCCATGCCCGTCAGTACTCAGGACGCAGTCGTATTTACGAACGGACTCCTGCACGTAGACTTTGCCAAGACGTGCCACGGTCTGCTGCGCGGAAGCAGCCGGTTCAATGTTAAAGGCGTGATCGACCACGTGCACGCAGGCAAGGATGCCGGTGAGGCCATGGATGGACGACCGCTCGGTGTT
>JACZYK010000035.1 GCA_022571135.1 Bacteroidota bacterium | reverse complement strand
ATCGGTCGACGAGATGATCTGGCTTATCCAGCGAAACACGCGTCGATATGCCAAGCGTCAGCTCACCTGGTTCCGAAAGTACAGCCATGCGATCTGGATCGATATGGATTCGCATTCGATCGTCGAAGCCGGTGAACTTGTGGCAGACTCGCTCGCGAAGGTCGGCGAGAGATCTATTTCCTGAAAAGGATTCCCAGACGCCTGCCGTTCAGTTCATATCGCACGTCGTCCGCCAGCTGTTCTATGAGAAAAAGTCCTCGTCCGCCTTCATCCAGGAGGTGTTCGTCTGCGAGCGGGTCGGCGACGGAGGTACGATCGAATCCGTCTCCCTCGTCCTCAACCCAGATCTCGAGCGAATCGCTCTTTTCAACCAGATCGACGGTTACGTTTTTCGACGCATCGAGACCGTTCCCGTGCTCCATGGCATTGGTCATGGCCTCGCTGGCGAGAAGTACAATCTTATAGAGGAATTCCTCGTCATCCACTATTTCCGAAAAGAAGCCCTGTGTCTTATCAATCGCCGCTTCCAGTTCGGAGAAAGAGCTCTGCAGCACCATTCGCAATGTATTATCAGGTTTTTGCGGGGCAGAGCTCATGGATGAAGACCGATGCCGGTGCTTTTTATTGGGCGAATCAAACTGTAGAAACGAAGGTCCAAAACTACAAAAAACAGATTCGGCTTATCAGGGTCAGCTAACAGGCGGCTCCAGGCAGTGTTAACAGGCCCAGGCACTCGTATTACTCCACGATACGATTCAGCTTCATGGCGAGCGTCCTCGCATGCAGCTTCCGGTCATGGCGGGAAACGAATGTCTCGTCGGGCACCGGAAGGCTCCGGGAGTTCCAGAGGTCGAACAGTGCACCTATCGCCGCGGCGGCCCCTTCCACATCATCCGGTGACACGATTCGAGATGCCCCGTACTGTTCGAGTTGCTTCCTAGCCGTTCCTTCTGGAACGAGACCTAGAATGGGCTTCCTCGAGCCAAAGTATTCGAACAGTTTTCCGGTAGAAATGCCTTCCGCGCCGCGCCGTCTGCCAATGGTCATCCAGAGCACGCTCGCGTGGGAAATCGCCTTCACGACCTCCGAATGCGGCACATAACCATCGTGTCGAACAATATCCTCGATGCCCAGACTTCGCAAAAGAACCGGCGTGTCAGCGGGAAGAAGGCCCAAAAATCTCGCTGAAATAATCGATCTGGCCTCGGGCCGCTGAGCCAGAAACCTCTCGAGACCCTTCAGGAATGTGTCTGGACGCTGAGCGTCGTAAAACACTCCCGAATAGAGAAATTCCATTTTATCAGTATCGATGGAGGTGTTCACGTCGCGAAAATCTTCCGGATCATATCCATGAGGTAAGACAAAGATGTCACTCGCGTCCACAAGTCCTTCGCAGCGTGAAAGGATTGACGTTCGTATCGGCTCATTTATGACGCTTATCGCGGACGCTGTCTGCAGGACACGCCTCTCCTTCCGGGCCGACAGACGACGATGCCACGCGCTCGGGTACGTATGCCTGGGATTTTCCAGCCAGTCATCCCGATAATCCAGGAACAATGGAAGACCGAACTCACGCGCAAGCGCCCCGGCCACCATATGCCCCGTATAGGGCGGCGCAGAAGACATGATTGCATCAAAGCGTTGTTGCCTGAGAATATCCCGTCCTTTTCGGACGGCGAACGGGTACCAGCCAATCTTGTTGTCCGGTTGAAACAACGTTTGACTGAATAGAGAGAACCAGCGCCTCCGCCGCTCACCGGGGAGCGAGACCGCCCGCTTCGCGGCCAGTCTCGTTGGATCGATTGATCGGGTTCTCGCGATGAACACACCTGGCCGGTCTACATCGGACAACAGCGATTCGTCGTAGGCGAAATATGCACCCGGCGAGGGTGTTACAACCGTTACATCCCACCCCTCGTCCGGAAGATATTTTGCGAATTTTGCCACGCGCTGAACCCCGCTCAGTCCCAGAGGTGGAAAGTAGTAGGCGATGAGCAGGAGACGCTTTTTCATGGCGGCGAGTCCCTAATTTTTAAAAAACAAGGGTGATCCTAGAAAAATGAAGCGACATCTGAGAGTTTTTTCTTTTCTATCTCAGGGACCACTGCGTCATCGGACGCATAACCGACTACCAGAAGTAGATACGCTCGCTCGTTCACGGGACGATCGAGTATCTCATTGAGGAATCCCATCGGGCTCGGTGTGTGGGTCAGCATGGAAAGACCGCACCTGTGAAGGGCTGTGATCAGAATACCCGTCGAGATCCCGACAGATTCCTGCACGTAGTAATTTTTTCTCCTCTGTCCGGAATCGCGTATTTCATAGTTTTTCGCGAAGACGGCAATCAGCACCGGAGCCGTCTCAAGAAACGGCTTGTGCTCGTCTGTTCCGAGAGAACGAAGCGCCTCCAGCCACTCATCAGGCGCTCTCCCTGAATAAAACGCTCTCTCTTCTGCTTCCGCCGCTGTACGGATCTTCTTCTTGATTACCGGATCCCGAATTACGACGAAGTGCCACGGCTGCTGATTGGCTCCACTTGGCGCCGTGAGTGCTGCCTCGAGACAGTATTCGATCACTCCCTCTGGAATCGCTCTCTCCGAATAAGACCGTACCGTTCGGCGCGCTCGTAGATCATCTCGAAATTCCTCTGCTCGATTTTTCATTTCTGCCTCAGAAAATGAGCAAGGATGTTTGTATGGAATGAATTCCGGACGGATCATCGGCTTGGATTACTTGAGAATGACTAATTCCGTCGAGGTATGGTTGAGGCGCCTGCTTCCTTCGGACTCAAGTACAATCATATCCTCGATACGAACTCCGAATTCGGTCGGAAGGTAGATTCCCGGTTCGATCGTCAGGACCGAGTTCAGCGGTAGATTCTCGTGTGCCCGTTTATTGATCCGGGGCCATTCGTGTATGTCGAGACCTACTCCATGCCCCAGACTATGCACGAAATCCTTACCGAACCCTGCCTTATCAATGACGTCTCGCCCTGCTCGATCTAGTTGGGATCCAGACTGGCCGGCGCATGCCGAAAATTCTGCAGCCGCGACCGCCCGTCTAACAACATCGTAGACCTCTAGAAACCTTTCATCGGGATTTCCGAAAAAGAGGGTTCGTGTCAAATCCGAGGCATATCCATTTACTAGACATCCAAGGTCGATGAGTATCGTCTCACCTTTCTTCAAGACACGGTTTCCGGCCCGGGCATGGGGTAGCGCCGAATTTGATCCAAAGGCCACAATCGTACTGAACGAGGCCCCCTCTGCCCCACTCCGCTTTTGCCGGTATTCCAACTCCGTTGCCAGTTCGTATTCGCTAATGCCGGGCTGGACAATTTCCAGTGCAGATTCCAGTGCGGACTCCGTAATCTCGAGAGCAGCCTGAATCTGGCTGATTTCCTCTGCATCCTTTCTGGCCCGCAGTTCCCTCAGGAGCCCGGATCCGGGGACTTGCGTCACAGAAGGCGAAAGCAACTCAAGTTTCTCGACGCGTTCCAGAGTCAGATGGTCGCTCTGTATCAGAAGGCGCAGGATAGAGAACTTGTTCAGAGCCTCGGGCAAAACGCCGATTAACTCGTTGTCGGCTATCACAATATCATCAACGAACACCTCTTCTGCCGCCTGGGTGGCATATCTTCCGTCCGTCACGAACACAGACGAGCCGCTGACAAGCAGCAATAAACCACTTGAACCCGTGAAACCGCAGGCCCATCGAATATCGGACAGGCTCGATAGTAGAAGGGCATCAGCCGAATGCATGTCCAGAAGTGCTTCGATCCGGCGAGCTCTATTATCGTAGGCGTAGGCCATATTTTAGCGAACTAGGGCCTTAAGAGCGGATACTGTAGTTCGGCGACTCCTTCGTGATGAAGACATCGTGGGGGTGACTCTCCTGATACCCGGAAGAGGTGATTCGAACAAACTGGCCCAGTTCGTAGAGATCCGCGATCGTCGCACAGCCGCAATACCCCATCGCCGAGCGCAATCCACCGATCATCTGGTAAACGACCTCGTGGAGGGTACCGCCATATGGAACCCGGCCTTCAATACCCTCAGGAATCAGTTTCTTTATATCGTCTTCCACATCCTGGAAGTAGCGATCCTTGCTGCCCGCTTCCATGGCGCCGATCGAGCCCATTCCCCGGTAGGATTTATACTTCCGTCCTTCAAGTAAAATGGTTTCTCCGGGGCTTTCCTCAACCCGCGCGAACAGCCCTCCGATCATCACGCTATGTCCGCCTGCGGCCAGGGCTTTCGGAATATCACCCGTGTGGCGAATACCGCCATCAGCGATAACCGGGATCCCCTTTTCCCTGCCTGCTTCCGAACACTCCAACACCGCGCTCAATTGGGGAACTCCGACACCGGCCACTATTCGGGTCGTGCAAATAGATCCGGGACCTATTCCAACTTTGACGGCGTCTGCTCCCACCGATATCAGATCCAGCGTAGCCTCGCGCGTAGCCACATTGCCGGCCACTATATCGAGATCCGCAAATTCTACTTTCACTTTCTCTACCGTATTCAGGACTCCCCTTGAGTGCCCGTGGGCCGTATCGATCGTCACGAAATCGACGCCCGCTTCGACGAGTCCCGTGACGCGCTCGATAATATCCTCGGTTATTCCGACCGCCGCACCAATGCGGAGTCGTCCGAGCAGGTCTTTGCACGCATTGGGAAACTGCCTCTTCTTCTGTATGTCTTTGAAGGTAATCAGGCCCTTCATTTGACCGGCATCGTCTATAACAGGCAATTTTTCAATTTTGTGGGCTTGAAGCAGGGCTTCCGCCTCCTCCAGCGTCGTGCCAACAGGCGCCGTGACCAGCGGCAGCGGTGTCATTATATCCTCCAACCTGGACCCACTGTCCGTCTGGAATCGAAGATCCCGGTTCGTTACAATACCCAACAGCCGCGAAGATGCGTCGACGATCGGGATGCCACCTATTGAATGACGGGCCATCTGGGCCCTTGCATCTCTGACCGTATCTTGCGGAAGAAGTGTGATGGGGTCCATTATCATGCCGCTTTCGGAGCGCTTGACCCGTCTTACCTCGGCCGACTGCTGCTCGATGGACATGTTTTTGTGGAGCACGCCAACACCGCCTTCACGAGCCAGAGCGATGGCCATATCGGACTCTGTCACGGTGTCCATCGCGGCCGACAGGATAGGAATCGTCAGTTTGATATTTCTCGTCAGCTGGGTCGCCGTCGAGACCTCTCTCGGCATTACTTCTGACTTGGCCGGGACGAGCAAAACGTCGTCGTATGTAAGACCTTCGGACCTGAACTTCTCTCGCATCGTTTGGCAACCATTGTTGGACGTCGCATCTGAAAATTTTGCCGGGATCACTATTATAAATTAAAGCTTAACAAGTTTGTATAGGCCGGCTACTTCCTGTCTTTTCAAACGGCGCCACTTTCCCCTCCGGATTCCTGTTGCGGACAGTCCCGCATATCTGACCCTTTCGAGCTTGTGGACCTCCCGCCCGAGGGCTTCGAACATTCGTCTGACCTGTCGATTCCTCCCTTCGTGAATAGAGATACCTACTTCCCGTCCGTCCTTCCCCTGTATGAATTCTACTCGATCTACAGCCACCATACCCTCGTCCAGCTCGACGCCAGTCCTGAGCTTATCCAGGAGTTCGTCGGTAAGCGGCTCTTTCATCGTTACTCGGTATAGTTTTTCGATCTCGTAGCTGGGGTGCATGAGGCGATGCGCCAGCGTACCATCATTTGTGATCAGAAGGAGGCCTGTCGTATGTCGATCGAGCCTGCCAACCGGAAATAATCCGGCTTTCTTAAGGTCAGGATTTTTGATCAGATCGAGGACAGATGGCCTGCCTTTCTCATCCGATGTCGTGGTTATAGTATCCGACGGCTTGTTCATCAACAGGTAGACGTGGTGAGCAGGCACGATCCGCCTACCGTTTACGGAGACATTGTCCTTCGTGGAAATCTGTACTCCAAGCGTACGGACTACCTGAGAATTCACGCTGACTCGCCCCTCCGTGATCAGTTTGTCGGCGTCCCGGCGCGAGCAGACCCCTGCTTTGGCAATAAAACGATTCAGTCTGATTTTATCGGACGTGTTCTCGACCTTGGGGGCTTTACCCCGTTTATGGTCCGGGCCGGCTCGGCCTGATCTCTTCTCAGACGGTTTATATCTCCTGTTCGCTCTGGGCATCCGATTCTGGTGGGTTCGCTTGTATCGAGTCGACTTCCGGTACATCCTCAGACATGGTCATGTGCAGGCCGGACGTCATGAGCAACTTCGCTTTTTCTCTTTGAAACGCCGGATCGTCGAGAATGGCCTCCAGTTCCCGAAGATTCGGCAAGTCCGACACAGAATTAAGGCCGAACAACTCCAGGAAGCGGTCAGTCGTTCCGTAGAGAAGCGGTTTTCCGACGGATTCGGACCTGCCCACAACGTCAATGATGCCGTATTCGAGTAGTTTTCGAATGGCATAGTCACAGTCAACCCCGCGTACAAAATCCACTTCGGACTTGGGTACGGGTTGGCGATAAGCCAGAATCGCAACCGTCTCCATGAGGGATCTGGTTAATTTCCGCTGCCTGGCATCACTATGGAGTACCTGCACATAGGCCGTTACATCCGGGATGGTCGCCATCCGATATCCACCCGCCCAGTTGTTGATCCTGAACGATCTCTCTAAGAGATCGTAGGAGGCGTTCAGACTGACGACCGCGTCTTCGATTTCCTGTCTCCGCGGCGCCTCCTCCCCTGTAACGTCGGAATAAATGCGAGCAATCTGTGCGGCGATAATCGGTTCGTCCGAGGCGAAGATCAACGCCTCCGTGACGCGCTCGAGAAGCGATGGGCCGAGTCGCTCTATGCGAGCTCCTTCGCTTTGATTCTCGGCGGGGCCGGCAGTCTGGGGGATATCGTTATTCAAACCTTCTTCCATACGTCTCAGGCTCGTGGCAATGTATAATCTCCCGGGTTCTTCTTCTTGATTTCTATGAAGAAATCGTCAGGCGCCGATCCAAGGAATATGTCGATCTCACCCATCCGGGCGAGCTCCAGTACTGCCAGAAAGGTCACTATGATAAAGGCTCTGCTCTTTCCTGACGCCAGTGCGGCAAACGATGATTTATCACCAGCACGGAGCGTTTCGCGAAGATAATCCTGTTGATCTTCGAGCGAATACTCCTCTGCCACCACCTCGTGAGAAACTTCCTCCGGAGCATGGGTCAGTACTCGGCGAAGTGCCGATACCAGGTCGAAAACCGTCGCATCGATCAATTCGTCTGCGAGAGGCTTGCCGAACGCATCAGCCCCCGAGGCCCGTCCTCTCGTATACTGTTCTGAGCGCCGGTCCATTTTCACCACGAGTTCTTCTGACGCTTCCTTGAACTGAATGTATTCCAGAAGTCGCTCGACCAGCTCGCGGCGAGGATCAAGAGGCTCTCCTTTCTCGTCCTTTTCCTGTGACGGGAGCAACATCCTGGTTTTGATGTTGATCAGGACGGCTGCCATATAAAGAAAATCTCCAACGCCATCGAGGTCTATCTCTTCCAGGTACCGGACATAGTTAAGAAACTCGTCCGTAATGCCGGCAATAGGAATGTCATAGATATCCAGCTCGTCCCTTCTTATAAAGAAGAGCAGCAGATCGAGAGGGCCCTCGAACTGCTGCAGACGAATTCGATACATTGACGTCTGGACACCCACGTGAAAGGTGATAATTATGAGGTGGACAAGTGCTCCCTGAACCAGTGAACGGTACGCTCAAGGCCGTCCCTGACGTCCACTTCTGGTTCCCATCCGAGTTCAGCCATGGCTTTCTCGAATGAAAGTACACTCCGCATCTGCTCTCCCGGCTTGGCGTCCGCATGACGCTCTTCGCAGGTTGGATCGATTTCGTCCCGAATTATTCTGAATAATTCGTTTACGTCCGTCTCGATGGCCGTTCCAATGTTGAAGATGCCGGAACCTGGATGATCCAGCGCCAGCATGTTGGCACGTACGACGTCTTCTACAAAGACATAATCCCGCGTCTGATTGCCGTCGCCGTTTATGAACGCCGGTGCACCGACGAGAAGGCGCTCCGTGAAAATGGCAACCACGCCGGCTTCTCCGTGCGGATTCTGGCGCGGTCCGTAAACGTTTCCGAACCGAAGAGAGACGAAATCTATTCCGTACGTGTGATGATAGAACTCCAGGTAATGTTCTGACGAGAGCTTCGCGATGCCATATGGCGAAAGAGGTCTCAGGGGGTGTTCTTCGTCCTGGGGTACGTAGTCCGGATCACCGTATATGGCCCCGCCCGTTGAGGCAAATACGACTTTCTTCAGATAGTTGTGTCGGCCGGATTCCATGAGGTTCAGAAGCCCGCGAAGATTGACGTCCGCATCGAACGACGGATCGGCGACCGATCGCCGGACATCCATCTGAGCCGCACAGTGCATTAGTACGTCGAAACCTACGGATTCAAACAGTTCGGCGGTCTCTTCAGACCTGATATCCATTTCGTGAAATACGGCGGCATTGGGGACGTTCTCCAGTTTACCTCCGGAGAGATCATCCAGAACGTGTACCTCGTTCCCGCGCTCCAGCAGAGCATCGGATATGTGAGAAGCAATAAAACCAGCTCCTCCGGTGACCAGAATACGACTCATGTGCAGTGTCCTGTAATCGTCTAGGTCCGGGCGTCCGGAATCAACTCGACGAGAGAGAACCTGTCGGGATCGAGAAGATCCTGAGCTACTGTCAGGATCTCAGAAGTCGTTACCGACTCGACCCGCTCGATGATTTCATCCAACGAATAGTAGCGATGGTAATATAGCTCCTGTCTGCCGATGCGCATCATGCGACTTCCCATGCTCTCAAGGCCGAGCATAATCGATCCCTTTACTTGATTTATTGCCTGTTTTAGCTTTCGAGCGCTCACCTGATCCTGAACCAGCCTGTTCAACTCCCTGATAAGAAGTTTCCTCGCACGGTCTATTCTGGAAGCGTCCGTACCCATGTAGACGCCGAACTCCCCGGTATCGGAGTGCGCATTCAGAAAGGAATAGATGTTGTAGCAATAGCCGTACTTCTCTCTGATATTCTGGTTCAGGAGACTCGACATACCACCACCGAGAATCGTGTTGAGAACGGAAAGCGCAAATCTATGAGGGTGGTGAACGCTGTAACTTCTGGTTCCGAGTATGAGATGCGCCTGCTGAATCGGCTTTCGAACCCGAATCGTTTCCGATCGCCCGGTAGTTAGCGGACTCCGATCGTTCCGCTCGGACACGCGACGGGCTTGTCCCATGCTTTTTTCGACCAGGCGGACGACTTTGTCGTGCCTGACGTTGCCTACGACAGCGATTATAGTCCGATTCGGTGTGTAGTGCGATTTGACATAATCCAGAAGCCGGTCGCGATTGAAGGATCTGACTGAAGACTCCAAGCCGATGATGGGCCGTCCCATGGACTGCCCGTCATAGAGCACCTTATCCAGAAGGTCGAACGCGTAATCTTCGGGAGTGTCTTCATACATCCGCATCTCTTCGATAACGACATCCTTTTCCTTCTCAAGCTCCTTTGACGGAAATGTCGGAACCAGAATGAGATCTGTCACAGTTTCTATCGACCGATCGAGGTGCTCATCGAGAGCTCGAGCGTAATAGCAGGTGTACTCCTTGGTCGTAAAGGCATTCAGATAGCCTCCGACGCTTTCCATCCGCTCGGCAATCTGGTGCATCCGTCGCGTTTTCGTCCCCTTGAACACCATGTGCTCGATGAAATGGCACATGCCCGCGTCTTCATCGATCTCGTCACGGCTGCCGGCTTCAATCCACGCCCCGACCGAAACAGAACGTACAGAAGGTATTGTCTCGGTAACCACCCGTACTCCATTGTGAAGGTCGGTTTTTCCGAATAACTGATTGGACTCGTCCACCGAAGCCACCCTGATTTTCTCCGTTCCCTTCGATACATAGAAGGCGGAAATCTCTCGACATCCGCCCCTTATGAATTTTTGGCAGCCCGGTCATCGACGGAAGAGCTGCCCCGATACGATTATCGGCGATCTCCGCGGCCTCCTCCTCGATCCCGTCCACCCCTGTAATCACGACCGCCGCCGCGTCGGTCGCGGCCTCCACGTCCTCCGTCTCTGCGGTCACTCCTCGGAGGGCGCTCCTCGTAACCTTCCGGTTTCTCGAGGAACGGCTTGCGGCTGAATCGAAGTTTGCCGTCGTCGCGAACCTCAATCAGTTTCACTTTTACCTTGTCCCCGACCTGGACGTAATCCTCCACTCTTTCCACGTAGCCGTAATCCAATTCGGAAACATGGAGCAGGCCTTCTTTCCCGGGCAAGATTTCGATGATGGCTCCGAATCCTTCTACCTTGCGCACCGTGCCTTCGTAATCTTCGCCTTCTTCCGGTACGGTGACTATTCCCTTGATAATCTCAAGTGCTGCCGCCGCGTCCTCTCCGTTCGTAGCCGCAACCGTCACGAAACCCAGACCATCCTCCTCGTTAATCTCGATAGTTGTATTCGTATCGCGCTGAATGCCCTGAATTACCTTGCCTCCCGGACCGATGATTGCGCCAATAAAGCTGGCATCGATCGTAATCTGGGTGAGCCTGGGCGCGTACGGAGAAAGATCTTCTCGCGGCTCAGCAATACCCTCAGCCATTATATCGAGAATGTGGATTCGTCCATCCTTGGCCTGATGCAGTGCGTTCCCCATCACGTCGCGAGTCAACCCCGTGATCTTGATATCCATCTGGCACGCCGTGATACCATCCCGCGTGCCCGCCAGCTTGAAGTCCATATCGCCAATATGGTCTTCGGTCCCAAGAATGTCACTAAGAATAGCTGTCCGCTTGCCGTCACCGATCAGACCCATCGCAATCCCGGCAACTGCCTTCTTGACAGGGACACCCGCGTCCATAAGCGCCATCGACCCCGAACACACACTCGCCATCGAAGATGAGCCGTTCGATTCCAACACATCGGAATTTATCCTGATGGTGTAGGGGAAGTCATGCTCGTCCGGAAGCATCCCCGCCAGCGCTCTCTCCGCGAGCAGACCGTGTCCGATTTCGCGCCTCCCCGGGCCGCGCAGAAAACGCGCCTCGCCGACACTGAAAGGTGGAAAGCTGTAGTGCAGATAGAATCGACGATCCGTCGTGTCGAAGACCTGATCGACCGACTGCGCATCCCTTCCCGTCCCGAGAGTCACGGAAGACATGACCTGGGTTTCACCCCTCGTGAATACTGCTGAACCATGAACACGCGGAAGATAATTGACATCCGTCCAGATGTCGCGAATATCCGTCAGGCCCCGACCGTCAATCCGACGGGCATCAGCCAAAATCATTTCACGGATGATTTCCTTCTGGATTTCTCCTACGGCCCCGTTGATATCCTTCGCCGTAAATCCGTCGTCAGTCTCTTCGGCCTGCTCGATCGATGCTTCAAGGTCGCTCTTGCCCAGAAAATGCTCGAGCATCTCCTTTTTTATCGCATCAATTCCACCGTAGTAGCTCTCTTTATCGTATGGAGCTCGGATGTGGGCCTCGAGTCGATCACCTGCGACCTTTCTCACCTGAGATACAATATCATCCGATATCGTAACGGTCGAATAGGTAAACTCCTTCGCCCCTCCGGCGTCAGCTACGAGGTCGAGTTGAGCCTGGCACAGAATCTTGACTGCCTTGTGTCCGACCTCGAGTGCGTCGAGCATCTCCTCTTCGGAGATCTCATTCATTTCGCCTTCCACCATCACGATGGCATCCATCTTGCCTGCAACAATCAGATTTATATCTGATTCTTCCAACTCCGGGATCGTGGGGTTTACGATAAACTCCCCGTTAACGCGCCCCACACGAACCTCTGCAATCGGTCCGTCGAATGGTGCTCCGGCAAGCGACAAAGCCGCCGAAGCTCCCACACCTGCAAGCACGTCTCCATCGATTTCAGGATCCGCCGAAATAACGGTGGTGATCACCTGTACCTCATTGAAAAACCCGTCCACGAACATCGGACGGAGCGCCCGATCGATAATACGAGACGATATGATTTCCTTGTCCGTGGATCTACCTTCTTTTTTGATAAATCCACCGGGAATCTTTCCCCCGGCTGAAAAATTTTCGCGATAGTCGACAGTAAGCGGAAGGAAGTTCTGTCCTACTCGTGCTTCACTATTTAACACTGCCGTACAGAGCACCATCGTTTCGCCCATACGAACGACGACAGCGCCTGATGCCTGTTTTGCAAGGCGTCCTGTTTCGAGTGATAAAAACTTTCCCGGACTAAATTCTACTTCCCTGATAATTTCGACTGACATGTTGTCTTTTGCCTCTTAGTTTTCCTTTCCTACACAAACATTGTTTCGGACCTGATTCTGACTATTTTCTAATACCAAGTTCTGCGATGATGGCACGATATCGTTCGATATCGCGATCCATCAGATAGTTAAGGAGTCTGCGCCGCTTTCCGACCATTTTGAGAAGACCGTGACGGGTCGAATGGTCTTTAGGGTGCGTTTTCAAGTGATCGGTCAGGTCGGCGATACGAGTGCTGAAGATGGCGATCTGGACTTCAGGTATTCCGGTATCCGAATTGCTCTTTCCGAACTTGTCGACGAGACCCTGTTTTACTTCTTTCGAAATCACAATGAGATCCTCTTTAGATTATACCATGCTAAAGAAGAACTCGAATCCCATTTGCGGGACCGAATTCTATGTTATTCGGGCATTTCGCCCGTGTCGCGGGGTCTTCCCCTCAGGGTTGCTCCCTCAGCGCGGCGCTACAACGCCTCTTGTCATCGTTAAGTTGCCTGGCAAGAGCATCGACTCCCTCAAACGCTCGTTCTGAGCGAATTCTGTCTACAAACTCCAGGCGTAGTTGGCGACCGTAGATGTCCATGTCGAAATCCAGAATGTGGACTTCGATGTGTCGCCCGGCGTCCTCGAAAGTGGGTCTGGTCCCGATATTCATCATTCCGTCTAAGCGGGACGAATGCCCCTCTACAGTTACGAATACGGCATAAACACCCATGGCGGGTATGATCTTATGCGGGTCATCCGGTTGCAGATTTGCCGTTGGGAATCCAATGATCCTGCCCCTTCCAAGACCCCTGATTACGCGAGATTCAAAACCGTAATAGTATCCGAGCATCCGGGCTCCAGATTTAACATCCCCTTCATTTGCGATCAATTTGCGGATGGCCGAGGATGAAACCTTCCCTTCGGGTAAAAGAACGGATGGGATGACATCAACTGAGAAGTCGTGCGTGATCGACAGGGATAGAAGGAGGGCCTCGTCTCCTGATCGACCTTTTCCGAACCCGTGATCGTGTCCGACAACGATCTTCTGTATTCCGAGGCGATCGACCAGTACTTCTCTGATAAACGACTCTGGTGATAGCTCTGAAAAGGTCTCGGTAAACGGTACGACCACGAATCGATCAATCCCGATTCTCTCACAAATGGCGGCTTTCTCCTCCATCGTAGTAAGAAGGGGGACTGACTCACCGTACACGATCTCTCTCGGATGTGGATCGAACGTAACGAGAGTACTGAGGACATTCGCCTCCTTAGCACGCGCGATCAAATAGTCGAAGATCGCCCGATGACCGAGATGCACGCCGTCGAACGTTCCCACCGTCACGACTGAGCGCTCTTCCCGGTTAATGCTTGTTATGTCGTGGATGCGCTCCAACGGATCAGACTGACCTCTCTCCTGCTTTGTGGATGCTCCGTGCTAATGCCTCGATGCTCCAGGCGTTCTCGACCGAAAGGTCACCTATTCTGATTCTACGGAGCTCGACAAGGTGGGCGCCTACGCCCAACTTTTCACCGAACTCACTGGCGATCGCGCGTACGTATGTCCCTGTCGAGCAGCTCAACTCGAAATCAAGATCGGAGCCTTGCAGTGTACCTACACTAAACGACTCAATAGTGACAACCCTGAGCGGGGTCTTGACATTCTCTCCTCTTCTGGCCTTTCGGTAGAGGCGCTCGCCCCCCACTTTCACGGCCGAATACATGGGGGTTGACTGT
>JACZYK010000305.1 GCA_022571135.1 Bacteroidota bacterium | reverse complement strand
ATCATGACCAGCAATCTCGGCTCTGAAATCATCCGTGATCGAATCGACGCCGAAGGAGGAGTGGTTTCCGAAGAGTCGGAGGCGCGTCTGAGAGATGAACTGCTTGGTCTGCTGAAACAGCGGATGCGCCCGGAATTTCTGAACCGGATCGACGAGATCGTACTCTTTCATCCGCTGGGGCGCGACGACATACGAGAGATCGCAGAGATCCAATTCGAGCGCATTCGCCGGCTGGCCAAGCGCAGCAACGACATCGACCTGGAACTCACCGACCGTGCCAAGGACTTCCTGGCTGAAAAAGGATTCGATCCGGTGTTCGGAGCGAGACCCCTCAAACGCGTCATTCAGAGGGAAATCACGAACAAACTCGCAGAGGAAGTTCTCTCGGGTTGGATCAAGCCCGGTCATCACGTCAAAATCGACGTGACGAAAAAGCGAGACGGATTGGTCTTCGAGTCCACACCGGCTAAGGTCGAGACGGCAGAGTAGCGCCTTGAGCGCTCACGGGTTGGTTTCGAGTAAGCATCTTGTCATATTTATGTGACAGGAAGCTGCGAGACATAATGCCATCTGCAAGAAATATCTCTGGAAATGTACCGGCGATTTTCGCCGGCGTTATGCTCGTGTTCATCATCGCCCTGGCGTGGCTCGGCTGGATACTCATCGAGCAGGACAGCGATCTTGTCACGCAGCGAAAGAGAGATGCCATCGAGGCTTCGGTTTCCGAAGCTTCGGCAACACTGACATCTCAAATTGCTGACGAACGGCGGCAACTTCGGCAACTTCTTACTGATTGGCCTCCGGACCCAGATTTGTTAGAATCGACCGCGCAACAGGAATTTCTAGCAGGCAGAGTCGCACTCGTAATTAGCCAGGATGGTATAAGCGCGTATCCTGATTCGGCTCTGCGATACTACCCCACAGAGAACATAGAACAAGCTGATGATCCGAGGCTTACGGATGCGGACAGGCTTGAATTCGGACAAAACGCGCTCAGTCGTGCTTCGTCGATCCTGGAAGTGCTCTCAACTCATACCAATCCCGATACGAGAGCCGGCGCCCTCGCAAGACTGGCGAGAATTCGAAGGAAGCAAAACCAGGCTGAGGATGCTCTCGCCCTTTATCAGCAATTAATTATGGTGACAGATGCATCTGTTGCAGGTGTTCCGGCCATCTTGCTGGGGCTTTATGGAAGGTGCTCGATTCTGGAAAGCCGGCAGTCGTACGATCTGCTAGGCGAGGAGGCCGTTCGTTTAGGAGAGTCGTTACTGAACGGAGGCAATCAAATCAGTAAATCCAGGTATCAGTTCTATGCACAGTCGGTCATTGACTGGATTCGCGGAGCAGCGACGGAATCTGTTGACCCGTGGATCGAGATGCTAAACAAACCTCATGTTCCCTCCGAAGCAGCACGTATGCTGTATGAGATTTGGAATGGGTGGACAAGCAATAGAGAATTGTCTGAAGGATTCAGGTCTGTTCGCGTTGACAGTGCTCTCGTGGTTTTGCATTGGTTGGGGTCGGAAGATCAATTTGCAGGAATGATTGGAGATACCTCCTTCGTTCGAGACCACTGGCTCACTTCACTCGGGGCAGAATACGAGGCGACTGGGATTGGCTTATCAATTACTGATGATTCGGGCAACAAGCTTTTTTCAATTGGCGTCCCGTCAGGAAATATCCAGGCTACTCGAACACTTGCCTCCGCCGGGCAAACGTGGACCATTACCTCGTATGTAACAGACTCGTTTGAAGTCGAACCACAGAATCGAACCAGAAGACAGATATTGCTCGGTAGCCTGTTTCTTGTCATTGTAATCGTTGCTTCATCCACTTATTTCCTGTCGCGGGCGCTACGGAGAGAAGTGGCTGTTGCGCAACTGCAGTCGGATTTTGTGTCCGCCGTGTCGCACGAGTTTCGAACGCCGTTGACGTCCATGCGGCAAATCACCGAGATGTTGTCGTCGGGGCGTGTTCCATCGCAGGAACGCCTACAGGCATACTATTCTGATCTCGATAAGGAGTCCCGAAGGCTATCTCGACTCGTCGAAGGTTTGCTCAATTTCGGGCGTATGGAGGCCGGTGGTTTCCCCTATATCTTCGAATCGCTGGCCATTGGCGATCTTGTAAGCGAGACCGTCTCCGAATTCAAAAATGAAACGTCCCTTGGAGATGACGATCTGCGACTGCTCATCGACGCGAATCCGAAATGCAATCTCGACAGAGACACGTTCAAGCTTGCGCTGTGGAATCTCCTCGATAACGCTTTGAAATACTCCGGTAACCAACCTGAAATATGCGTCAAGATTTCCTCCGGGGATTCGGAGGTAATCCTTTCAGTTTCTGATAATGGTCCTGGAATTTCAGCCTCGGATCAGACTCGTATTTTCGACAAGTTTGTTCGCGGATCTGATACGGCCCTCGCGGGCGTCACGGGAACGGGCTTGGGGCTTGCCCTGGTGAAAAAAATAGTCGATGAGCATGGGGGAAAGATTATCCTTGAAAGCGAGCGAAATGTCGGATCGACGTTTTCTTTGATCTTGCCGATACGCGAAGAATCATGAACGAGCGAATTTTAATCGTTGAAGACGAGCCCTCCATTGCGATCCGTCTCGAAGACGACCTGACGTTGGAAGGATATGAGGTTGTCGTCGTGGACGACGGCGTCGTGGCAATCAAACGGGCACTGGAGGATGACTTTGACCTGATTCTTCTGGACGTCATGCTGCCTGGGAAATCGGGGTATGATGTATGCCGTGAAGTCCGGAGAAGCAAACCGCTACTACCGATTCTGATGCTGACGGCAAAGTCGCATGAAGCCGAAAAAGTGCTCGGGCTCGAGATGGGGGCGGACGATTATGTGACGAAGCCCTTCAGCCCCCTGGAGTTGAGAGCCAGAATCAAGGCCCTTCTGAGGCGATCGTCAATA
>JACZYK010000304.1 GCA_022571135.1 Bacteroidota bacterium | reverse complement strand
TGAGGAAGCCTATGCGCTTCTCAAGGCGTTCGGTATGCCGTTCGTACGACGCGACGAGTTGTAAACAAACCGATCCCGGTACTCCCGACACGGACAGAAACAGGATAGAACATGGCAAAGAAAAGCTGGATAGCCCGAGATAAGAAACGCCGCCGACTGGTGAAGAAGTATGCCGAAAAGCGGCAGATGCTCAAAGCTGCAGGTGACTGGGAAGCATTGCAGAAACTACCGCGTAACTCCAGCGCGGTGCGCGTCCGCAACCGGTGTCGGCTGACCGGCCGCGCACGGGGATATATGAGGGCATTCGGTCTGTCTCGTATCGCATTTCGCGAAATGGCGCGTAGTGGCATCATTCCGGGAATCAGAAAATCGAGCTGGTAAATCCGGCTCTGCAGGGGGCCTGTTAACGCTATGTGAAAGCGCCGCAGCCCTCGGAGGGTCGGCGAACTGGGTATAACACATTACAGAACGAAAATGAGTGCAATTACAGATCCGGTATCTGACTATCTCGCGCGAATAAGAAATGCGCAGAAAGCAGCCCACAGGCATGTTGACGTTCCGGCTTCAAAGGTGAAGCGATCCATTACGCAGATCCTGGTGGAAAAAGGATACATCCGTCGATATCTGAATATCGACGATGGCAAGCAGGGCCTGCTGCGTATTTATCTCAAGTACGAGGTGAACGGCAAGCCAGTCATTCGATCCCTCAAGCGTGTTTCACGCCCGGGTCTGAGGCATTATGTCCGAGCCAGTGATTTGCCGCGCGTTCGCAACGGATTGGGAATAGCCATCGTCTCGACGTCCCGGGGCGTAATGACCGACAAAGAAGCCCGCACGAACCGGATTGGTGGCGAGGTTCTGGCGCACATCTACTAGGGCTTGCTAACGCTACCGGAAAGCGCCTTGCAGCAGCCTGTAAACAGGCCTAGCGTCCCGGCTTCGAACACGTTCGTACTGAATAGAAGAAAGCAACGAGAATAGAAATGTCACGAGTGGGAAATCTTCCGATCGAAATAGTTGATCAGGTCCACATCGATATCGGAAAGAATAATATGGTGAAGGTGAAAGGGCCTAAGGGCGAACTCTCCCTCCAGGTCGATCCCGAAATCAAACTCACCCTCAATGACGGGAGGCTTCTGATAACGCGTCCCACCGATCAAAAGCGGCACAAGGAGATACACGGCCTGTATCGTGCCTTGCTCATGAACATGGTGACGGGCGTATCTGAAGGTTATCGTCGCGAATTGGAAGTGATCGGCATCGGGTACAGGGCGCTGCTGGAGAACGGTGTACTCGAGTTGGCTCTCGGGTATTCTCATCCGATTTACTTCGTGCCACCCGAGGGCGTGAGTCTTACAGTGGATATAAAGCGCGGGAGGAACACGTTCATCATGGTCGAAGGTATCGATAAACAGATGGTAGGTCAGGTCGCTGCCAAGATTCGTAGCCTTCGTCCGCCGGAGCCGTACAAGGGCAAAGGTGTACGGTACACCAACGAGTACGTCAGGAGGAAGGCCGGAAAGACTGCGGCCGCACGCTAGGGCCTGTAAACAGGCCCTAATACATGATCGTTTTTACATTAGAGCCGAAGGGTTGGAAATCTTTCGGCAGATAGAACTAAAATGGTTAAATCAAAGAAACTTCGTCGTCTCCGTGTCAAACGAGGCATTCGAAAGAAGATTTCAGGAACGGCGACTCGGCCGCGTCTCTCTGTTTTTCGGTCGAACCGGCACATTTATGCTCAGTTGATCGACGATAACGCCGGGACCACGCTTGCTTCGGCTTCCAGTCTCGAAAAAGGCATCGGAGAGGGAAATCCCGTGGACGTCAGTAGGGCTGTAGGTATCAAGCTAGCAGATAATGCAAAGAAGGCGGGAATCGAAGTCGCGGTTATGGATCGAAACGGATTCAGATATCACGGGCGCGTTAAGGCTCTGGCCGATGGCGCACGCGAAGGCGGTGTGAATATATAAAACAGTGTACGGGACGTGCACGGCCCGTACGAGTACTTAGAAAATCATGGCCAAAGGAAGAAATCGTCAGCAGCGGGACCGATCGACAGAGGTACAATCCGAGTGGATCGAAAAGCTGGTATCTGTAAAAAGAGTAGCCAAAGTCGTCAAGGGCGGTCGGCGTTTTTCGTTCAATGCGGTTGTCGTCGTTGGGGACGGCAAGGGCAATGTTGGCTCCGGGCTCGGGAAAGCGAATGAGGTTTCTGATGCCATCTCGAAAGGCACCGAAGCCGCGAAGAAAAACGTAATTCGGGTTCCCAGCACCCACGGAACGGTGCCACACACGGTGATCGGTAAGAAGGATGCGGGACGCGTACTTCTCAGGCCTGCGTCTCCCGGTACGGGAGTAATCGCGGGTGGTGGAGTCCGAGCCGTGCTGGAGTGTGCAGGGTATACCGATATCCTTTCCAAGTCACTCGGCTCGAGTAATCCGCACAATCAGGTCGCTGCGACGATGGATGCACTGTCGAACCTGGAAGATCCAATGGTCGTAGCCAAGAGACGTGGTATATCGCTGAAGCGCGTTTTCGAGGGATAGAGAGTCAACCATTTCTGATTCGAACGGACAAATGGCTAAGAAAAAGAAAAGAAAAACACTGATAATCACGCAGGTTCGCAGCGTCATTCGTAGACCGGAGCGCCAGAAGCGCACGATGATCGCGCTGGGACTTCGACGTATGCACCAGACGGTTGAGCACGATGACACGCCGCAAGTGCGCGGGATGCTTGTCAAAGTTCTTCATCTGGTTCGCGTTGAAGAGACGTAGGCGGTGAGATTTTCAGAAATTTATGGAGTACCGAAGATCCTCCGCACGAACAGGATTGTAATCAATAGCGAGTCTTCGCCTTAGGAAGGTGAAGGCGCAGTAGCAGATAATCATGGATCTCAGCAATCTCAAGCCTGCAAAAGGTTCAACAAAAAAA
>JACZYK010000303.1 GCA_022571135.1 Bacteroidota bacterium | reverse complement strand
GGGCATCTCGCTCGTCGAATCGCTCTACATCCTCCCCGCGCATCTGTCTCATTTCCGTGCAACCCGAAACGGCGAACGGAAAAATCCCGTCACGGCGCAAATCGAGAGAATTCAGGCGGCGGTAGCACGGGCGGTAGAATGGAACATCAACGGTCCTCTGGACAAAATACTCCGCTTCGCTACGAGGCACTACGGCCTGGTCATCGTCAGCGCAATCTCGGCAATTCTCCTCTCTGTCGGTCTCGTCGCCGGAGGATTTATCAAGTTCACCTTTTTCCCGGACATCGCCGGCGAGAACGTCATTGCCCGGTTGGAGATGCCCAGCGGAACGCCCACGGAGCAGACCGCATCCGTCGCCGCGTTCATAGAAAAAAAGGGAAGAGAGGTGTTTGCCCGGATGCAGGAGGATTTGCCCGAGGATCATCCTCCACTTATCAAACACGTTCTTTCGGTGGTTGGAACCCACCCCTCCATCTCCAATACGCCGGTCGGTCCAAGAACGCCGGGGCTGATCGAAGGACACATCGCAGAAGTCAATTTTGAGCTACTCGCGAGTGAAGAGAGAGATATTCCGACCGAAGATTTCGAGGAGGCGTGGCGGGAGGCCGTGGGAACCATACCTGGCGTGAAAACGCTGGAATTTCAGTCGGCAATCATGTCTTTCGGCAAGCCGATACAGATTGAGATGTCGGCGCCGGAGGCCGAAATGCTGGACCGGGCCGTGGATGAGGTAAGGGCAAGTCTGCGAGAGTTCGCCGGCGTCAGTGACATCGAGGACGACCGCGAAGCCGGCAAGCGAGAAGTGAAGCTTGAACTGAAACCCCGGGCGCGGAGCCTCGGCGTGACGCTCGAAGACCTTGCCCATCAGGTTCGTGCCGCCTACTACGGGAACGAGGCGCTCCGCATTCAGAGGGGACGTGACGATATCCGAGTGATGGTACGCCTGCCACGCGATGAACGCGACGCGCTGGCCGACATGGACGATCTGAGGATCAGAACTTCTCAGGGAGCTCAGATCCCATTGAGCGAAGTGGCCTCTGCGAAGTTCGGATTCGGATTGTCCTCCATCAATCGGAGGGATCGACGGCGCGTCGTCACCCTCACCGCCAACGTCAACGAGGAAATCGTTACGGCCACAGACGTCATAGGGGCTCTTCAGGAGAACGTCTTACCGGCAGTCGCCAGTGAATATCCGGGTTTTCAAGCCTCGTTCGAAGGCGAGCAACGCGAGCAGGCGGATGCGCTTGCGGCTCTACGAACAGGCTTTTTAATCGCTCTGTTCGTGATCTATGCGCTCCTGGCGATACCGTTCAGATCCTATACGCAGCCCTTTATCATCATGGCAGCGATACCGTTCGGAGTCATCGGCGCGATCATCGGACACCTTGTAATGGGAATGAACGTGGGTATTCTCAGCCTTTTCGGGATTATCGGACTGTCGGGTGTCGTCGTAAATGATTCACTCGTACTGATTGACTATATCAACAGGGAGAAAGAGGCCGGGGCGAGCACGTCGGAGGCCGTGGTCAGCGCCGGAAAGGCCCGTTTTCGACCGATCCTGCTAACGTCGCTCACGACATTTCTGGGTGTGCTGCCGCTCATGCTCGAACGCAGTCTCCAGGCACAGTTTCTCATACCGATCGCCGTCAGTCTGGGATTTGGAATTCTGTTCGCAACGTTGATAATACTTATTCTGGTTCCGTCGCTGGTCGTGCTGGAAGATCGCGTCCGCTCGATCTTGAGAAGACCGAATTATGTAGCATCGAATATCAAATGAACAGCCATGTCGCGAACCATCACCGTACTCCTGTTCGGATTTACCCTTTCGGCGACTGTGCAGGCCCAGACCTATCCGTTGGCGGAAGACGTCGAAACCGTCGACGGTATCATGAAGGCCTATTACGAGGTTGTTTCCGCCCCTCCGGGTGAGGCGAGGAACTGGGCACGCGACCGATCCCTTCATCATCCGGAGGCACAGGTGGCCATAGTCCGTACGGGCGAGGATGGAAAGCCCCTGCTCGATGTCATGACGCTTACTGATTTCCACGGGGGCAGTGGCGAGGTTACGGAAGAGGGATTTTTCGAGTATGAGATCAATCGAATCGTTCAGCGCCACGGCAGCGTCGCGCACGTCTGGAGCGTATACGAGTGGAAGCACACGGAAGACGGCGACCCGATGGGCCGGGGTGTCAATACCATCCAGATGTACCACGACGGAAACCGCTGGTGGATCACATCCTGGATGTACGACGGCACTCGGGACGCTCCTCCGGTCCCTGAAAAATATCTTCTGGGCTCTCGCGGAGAGCTTGGTGATGGCGGCGAGCACAGGTAAAACCGTCAAACCGCAAACACGATAACCGCTTGGAGATCGGTGGAAATAGGCACGTCGAACAGTCTGATCATAAAGCCTGGGCGCCTTTCGCTTCCGCAGGATCCGGCCGAACTATTCGGCCGAACGGGCCCGTTCGTGGTCGAAGTGGGTTTCGGGGACGGCCGACATCTCGCCTACCTGGGCAGGAAGTATCCCGAATGGAATCTATTGGGAGTCGAGGTTTCTCTCGGGTCCGTCTGGCGGGCCTATCGGAGAATGTTGAGAGAAGGGATAACGAATGTGCGTCTGATTCGGGGAGACGCGCGTTTTCTCATTCGGGACGTGCTGGGTCCCGAGTCGCTCGATCGCGTCTATGTCAATTTTCCGGACCCGTGGCCGCGGAAGAGGCACCTTCAGAACCGATTGCTTCAAGCGTCATTTTTTACATTACTTTCGAACCGCCTCGTACCTGAAAGCGCCCTCCTTCTGACGACCGATCACGACGAGTACTTCGGATTTTCAATTGAGGAGGCGCATAAAACAGGATTTTTTGAGATCACGGAAGGTCAGGCGGCTCAGGCTGCACTGGAAACGAAGTACGCTCTGAAGTGGCAGGAACAGGAAAAAAAAATCTATCACGCGGTA
>JACZYK010000034.1 GCA_022571135.1 Bacteroidota bacterium | reverse complement strand
GAGGAGCCAGCCCATGCCAGCCGCGACAGAAGCTCTGCCGTATCCCGAATTGCTGGAGAAAAGGTCTCGGGATTCAGACGGGGTCGATCATGTGGAGGATGAAAGGTGCGATCCATCCGAATCTGAGGTACCAGATCTGTTAACCGGAGACTATCGACTCCAAATCCTCGGTTCGCTGGGATCCGGTGATTATGAAAGCCAGGCCAGGGCAATTAACGACTATGATCGAATTGCCGGCTACTCGGCAGGCCACGAGCAAATGGAGACCTCGGTAATTGTTGCGGACATTGAAAATGGAATCACCGGTCTCGGTAATCTCGGTACGCGGTGCGCGGAGGCCTGGGATATCAATAATCTGGGTCAGGTCGTCGGACAACTCGGACTGGGTCAGAGTCAGCAGGCATTTTACACCTCAGACGGGATTATCAAAGAGCTCATATTTACGGGCATCGAGTATATAGCGCGAGCTATCAACGAAAGAGGCGTAATCGCAGGGTCTCTTAAACGAGCCGAGAATGGAGAGCGAGTCGGATTCGTCCTTGATTCTGCGAGAATTCAAGAAATCCGTGGACCCGATCCCTCGGCTCAGTCGACCGAAGTTTTTGATATCAATACTCAAGGGGAGGCCGTTGGCTTTACCCAGACTCAATTCGGCCGCTCTGCGTACCATTGGACACCCGAAGAAGGCATGAGAATTCTACCGTCGATGGAGGGCGAGAGCGTTGCCTATGCGATCAACGACGCCGGCGTCATTGCAGGATGGAGCAGAGACAAGAATGCCCATTATCATGCTGTCCTGTGGAAGGGCGACTCCGTCATTCCATGCGCAGGAAGAAAAAGTCACAATTCTCTTTTCTTCGGCTTGAACGAAAAAGGAGAAGCTGTCGGAATGAAGGTGGACAAGAAGACAGGTCGATGGCGAGCTGCTTATTGGGATGGAGAAAAGCTTTTTGCTTTACCCGACCAGTTCGGGTGGATGAACTGGGCAACCGATATCAACAATCGTGGAATGATTTGCGGGACTGCGTTCGTCCCTCAGATCGCTACTTTTCAGGCTTCAGTCTGGTACCGGTCATAGGTGGCGTCGCCGATAGATCAGCTCTAGATTTTTCCAGCCTCAGGCCTCCCAATCCCATACTCCTGCATCTTCTTCCATAGATGAAGGCGGGTGATCTTCAGCACGCTTGCAGTGCGCTGGATCTGCCAGTCATTCTCCTCCAGTATCCTGCGTATGTGGTCCGACTCGAATCGAGCCCGGGCTGAACGAAGTGAGTGATCAGGATCATCGTCGACAACGAGAACCCGCCGCGATTCAGCCATGATTCACACCATTTCGTTTGCCACCAAAAAGATTGCAAACTCCGTACCGGAATCGACTTCCGAATCGACACAAATGTGTCCGTTGCGCTGCTCGATGATCCGTTTCACCAGTGTGAGGCCCAGGCCCGAGTGCTCTTCCTTGGAAGAGAATCCGGGGTCAAAAACGTGCTCGATATCCCGAGGACTGATTCCTACGCCGGTATCCGAGATGGATACGCAAACATATGAACGCGCCTCGTCTTCCTCGTTGATTCGATAGTTCTCCAGTCGCTCGGAGCGTATCGTGATTCTGCCTCCGCTCGGCATCCCCTGAACAGCATTCATCAGGACGTTTTCGATCACCGACTCAATTAAATCCGGATCAAAAATGATAGGAGGCATGTCTTCTCCAAGTTGTTTTACAATGTCGATATCGCCGGGTATCCCTCCGCTTATCGATTCGATGATTCGCTCCAGGACCTCATTGATCCTGACTGCGGCAGGAGTCTCTTCTACCGTTCCGGCTACCTTCATGATCTGACGAGACTTGCGACGCAGGTGGTCAATGCGGTCTTCGATTCTCCCCAGAAGCGGCTGCAAGGAAACCTGAGCGTCCGGCCCCAGGGCTTCGCTTTCAGCCTGAAGTCTCTGGACCGTAAGCAAAATACTCGTGAGCGGATTTCTGACGTCGTGCGCGACGCGACTCGTCATCCGACGCCACCCCTCCGCCGAGGAGGCCGATTCCGACCGGACGAGAAAAAGGAGGTGATCCGAGGAGCCCAACGGGAGTACGATACAGGTGACCGGACCCTCTCCTTTCAGACGGGCCGATATTACGTCCGGTTTTCCGGGAAAGCTTCCTCCGTCTGACGTGCCGGCTCTCAGGTCTGGAAGTTTCTCAAAAGGATTCCCGAAATCGATGGCCGACTGGTTCAGGGGGGTGGCTCCGCTCTTGTCGTCGATCCTGAAAACAGGACCCGACAGCGCCCCGAAATCCATCTTAAGGAGTTCCTGGTGAGACGACTTTCTGACGCGCCTCAGCGCAACGACAAACGCCACAATGAATATCATCAGAACCAGCCCGATTCCCCCCTCATCACCGTATCGGTAAAAGGTATAGAGCGGATTACTGACGAGGGAAAAGGCCTCGCCTCTGTTGGACAGGATGTGCCTTTCACCGGTCTTTGTTCGAAATGTGACGCCATGGAGCGGGCGTTCGTAGAGAGCTATGATCTCGATGTCTCGATTCAACAGATACGATCTTTCGTCCACCGTTTTCAGGAGGATTTCCGGGAGATCGTCGCCGGTTAGATCCGGTACAATGTCGATAACTCTGGCTCCTGCATATGTGGAGGAATGAACAGGCTAAAAACGCTCATGCCGAACGATTTCGCCCTGATTGCTGAGCGTATAGATCTCCTGCAGGCCGTCACCGTCGAGATCGCCGGCTGTACTTAAAATGAGAATGCCTGGAATCGTGACCACGCTCGGTGTCTGGTTCGCAAATGGGCGGCCCAGGTCATAGCTCCTCAATTGGGAATTGTGACTCTTTGTTGATCGACTCTGAATCGTGACGGTAACCAGTTCGTATCCTCTATTGTCTGTGAATCTTCCCGTATAGGCACGAAATCGTGTGTTGGGCACATCCACCGGTTTCCACCATTCCAATACGGGATTTCCCGCCAATTCAATGATCAGCAGATACCCTTCGCCATCGTTCAGCCCCCCTGCCTCTGCGCCATGATTTGAGATCCCTGAGGCAAATATCATCTCTGTCTTTCCATCCTGATCCAGGTCTTCGATATAGACAGGATTGAGAATGGGAGCCCCGAGAATCAGACTTCCGAGTTTATGACCTGTAGTGACGTCATGGACAAATACGCCTCTCGGTAGGCCGGCGAACGTTGAACCAACGATCGAGACCAGTTCTTTTTCCTGATCGTTATTGACATCGATCATAAAGAACCGGGCTTCGGCTTCCCAATCGTACGTCGTGCCGTCGGGATCGATGCGCTTCTTGCCCGACGTGATAAAAATCGGATCGCCTGTCGATGTCCCGTCTCTATTATACCCGTACAGATAGAGCGAGTCATTTCGATTGACCGCGAAAAGGACTTCGAGGTCCCCGCGCGCTCACCGTCGATGTCCCCGAACGATGGAGCACAGAGAACTTTTCCGGGGACGTTTACCTGGTAGATAACGGCTCCGTCACTTTCGCTGAAGAGCCATTGTTCATTCGCCATTTCAATTACAGTCGCGGCCCTATGGACGATCTCATCACTTCCATCGTAGTCGAGGTCGGCAACCCCCGCCATGGCGCCGAATGCCCACCCCGGTTCGAACCGGTACGGATACATCCTCTCATCGTCGCGGTCGTAGCAACCGGCAACGAGAATCGAGTAGACGCTCAGGAAAGCGATCGGTCGAAGAGAAGCGAGAGCAGAGACGAACCGCTTCCGATTCGTGCGGACGCGAAACCTGTTCGCGGGAGGCGTTCGCTCGTCTGGCATGGTGGGTCAGGCGGTAAATTGAGTCCCAAAAGGTGTAACAGAATACTTCTCCACTTACACGACCCAAAACGTAAGCTGCGACTAAAACACGACATTCCCAATGGAGTCCCCGTACGAGAAACGCCGGGCGCGAATTAAATCGCTCCCGGCGCTTTGTCGAAGATGGTGACCCCGCCCCACCCACCAAGTTAGCGGGGCCACATAAGCTGGAGGAGGTAGCTTTTATCTTTCGACGTTTAATTTCTCGATACGCGTATCTCGGAGAGCAGCTCTTCCATTTCGGCTGGTTTAGGAACGTTCAGTTGATCCGTATCACCGTCGGCGAGTATTTCGTTCATGAATCGAGCAAAAGCCATTCGTTCCAGGGAAGAAACGCCCGCTAGATCGAACGTCTTCATGAGTTTCTTCCACGATCGTTCGGCGATCTGGCCGTTCATGTAGCGCGCAAGAAGCGCTGAAAACGAAGAACCCGAATCAAGCGAAAATGAAGTCTGCATTGGGAACCCTCCAGGCGGCGAATCAACACCGCGCTGTTTTGCATTGTGTCTGTATTAGCCCAGCACAAATTCCGGGCCTTTTTCTCTCAGACACGGATACTCCTGCAGATATAACCTCTACCGTCGGTAACGTTGAAATGCTCTAAAACGGATATCAGGGACATAAAATGGTGGATCGCATGAAACGAACGTACCTATCTATATCATTATATTACAAACACTTATCTTACCTTAAGTTAAAATCTGCGATATTGGCTGTCAGAAGTCGTAATCCTCGCCGGGAATCGTAAGAATGAGGCAGGTTTTTCCCCTTATCGGTATCAGGTTTCCCGTTCACAGACGCTTAGACTTCTCTGATTGAACCAAAGGGTGGACACCAGTGAGCGTATGAATGCCCAAAGAATTCGGTCGTCAAGAATCTGGATGATCAGATTGTAGTCGATGCCATCGACATAGAACGAAATGACGCCGGGTCGACCGTGAAGGTCACCCGCGAGAATATCCGGGAGATCGCGAAAGTTCGGGTAGCGCATGCGCCGAGCACACTCACGACAGAACGATTTCTTTCCTCAGTCTGGCGACCGGGATCCCGAGCTGTTCACGGTATTTTGTAACCGTACGCCGCGCGATCTGAAAGCCTCTCCCGGACAGCACGGTGGCGATCCGCTGGTCTGAGAGCGGCTTGTATTTGTCCTCCTCGGCGATGATCCCGTCGATAATTGCTTTGACCTCTTTGTTCGATACTTCTTCCCCGCTCTCGGTAGACAGGCCTTCTGAAAAAAAATATTTCAATTCATAGACACCGAAGTCCGACTGAACGTATTTCCCGTTTACTACACGGCTGATCGTGGAAATATCCATACGAATCATCTCGGCAATATCCTTGAGGATCATGGGCTTCAGGTGTCCCTCACCGAGTTTGAAAAATTCCTCCTGCCGGTGGACGATGGCCTGCATGACCTTCATCATAGTCTGACGACGCTGATTGATCGAATTAATGAACCACCGGGCCGACTCGAATTTCGTCTTCAGGAAATGGCGTGTTTCCGAGTCGTACGTACCCTTGCCGCTCCGTTTGTCCGCTACGATTCGCTCGAGCATCTGCCGGTACGACTTTGATACCCGGAGTTGTGGAGCGTTTCCGCTGTTCAGAGAGATCAGGAACTCTTCCTCTTCGTTCTGGACAGAGAAATCCGGCGTAATGTAATTCTGGGCTGCGGAGAAGGCGCCCTCTCCCGGCTTTGGATCGAGCCGCCGGACCAGATCGAATGCTTCCTTGAGTTCTTCGCTGTCGATACGGAGCCGCCGCATGATGGCTTCGTAGTGCTTCATCGTGAACTCCTTGTAGGCCCTTTGAAGCATGAGAATCGCTGCTTCTCTTCCCAGTGTCTCCTCCTCCAGAGATTCCAGCTGGACGAGCAGGCACTCCTGCAAGTCCCTGGACGCGATTCCAATCGGATCCAGAAGCTGGATGCGTTTGAGGACACGCTCGACATCTTCTTCAGCCAGAAGAACACCCTGGTTGAAGGCAATATCGTCGATGATGGACTCCGGGGGCCGCCTCAGATAACCGTCCTCGTCGATCGATCCGATGATCTGGTCGGCAATCAACTGCTCTTCTTCCGCCAGGTTCAGAAACGCCAATTGGTTTCTGAGTTTCTCGAGGACCGATTCCATTGCCGGCATGGGCAACTCCCGCCGGTCCTCGTCAGCACTGTGATCGACCCGGGCCTTGTAACCGTACAGATCCTCCGCATTGTCGAGTAGTTCTTCCCACTGATATTCCTGCTCTTCCGTATCGCCCGGTTCTTCAGTCGATTCCTCGTCGCTCGCTGTTTCGTCCGTCGTCGTATCTGTCAGTTCATCCGGATCGTCTTCGCCTTCCTCCAGCAACGGATTGATCTCGAGTTCCGTCTTGATACGCTGCTCAAGGGCCAGCGTCGGCAACTGCAGCAGCTTGATATATTGAATCTGCTGCGGTGAAAGCCGCTGCTGAAGCGTTTGCTTTTGCTGGAGATTGAGCATTAGAGTTTCGCCTTTCTGGATGCGTCAAAGATAACGCTGTATTCCTTACATGCTTCAAGGATACGATTGTACGGGTCGACACCGGATACATGTGGCACGAAATAGGGTCCTATAAATCCAATTCGCTGCGAAGAAGGGCGTCGTGATATCTACGCCTGGCGAAAGAAGCTTCGACGAGTACGTCATAAATCAGTATGTTGTCGACCGCAAACATGGTGTCTTTTTCTAGAGCCATGGCCGATATTTGTCAAATTGAAAGACGCCGAGAACGGTTAGGACATCGCGAATAGCGTGGTCTCCCGGCACTTATCAAACGATTCCCGCTCAAGTCTGCTGTCATGATCGAACGATCCGGCACTTCTGATCCTTCCTCGATCCGGGGCGACGAGGATTTCGACAAAGCCCTTCGCCCTAAGAGCCTGGACGAATTTATTGGACAGCAGAAGATCAAGAAGAATCTGCGCGTATTCATGACAGCCGCTCAGCAGCGCGGTGAATGCCTCGACCACGTATTGCTTTCGGGCCCACCCGGATTGGGCAAGACGACGCTCGCCTATATCATTGCTTCCGAGATGGGCACGCGGATCAGAACGACGTCCGGACCCGTGCTCGACAAGCCCGCCAGTGTCGCCGGTCTGCTGACGAACCTGAACGAAGGAGAAGTCCTCTTCATCGACGAAATACACAGGCTTTCTCCGGTCGTTGAAGAGTATCTCTATGCGGCGATGGAAGACTACCACATCGACATTCTTATCGACTCGGGTCCAAGCGCCCGAAGCGTCAAGATATCACTCCCACCGTTCACGCTCGTCGGCGCCACGACGCGAAAGGGGCTCCTCACGGCACCGCTCCGTGCCCGATTCGGAATCGATTTTAGATTCGATTATTACACCGCCCCGCTTCTCGCGGAAATCGTCAACAGATCTGCCTCGATTCTGGGTGTAGACATCACCGGTGATGGCGCCGTCGAGATCGCCGGGCGGAGCCGGGGCACCCCTCGCATCGCGAATCGGCTGCTCCGTAGAACCCGGGACTTCGCCGACGTCGAGGGAGACGGATCCGTTACCCGGGAGCTCGCCGACTATGCCCTCAACGCATTGAACGTGGATAGGGAGGGACTGGACGAGATGGATATGCGCATCCTGGTCACATTGATAGAAAAATTCTCAGGCGGTCCGACGGGCCTCTCCAATCTCGCGGTGTCCGTCGGTGAGGAGGCGGAGACGATCGAAGAGGTGTACGAGCCCTACCTGATTCAGGAAGGATTTATTGAAAGAACCTCGAGGGGACGCATTGCAACCCGGCGAGCCTATAAACACTTCGGCCTCCCTCAACCGGAAGCCGGACAGAGAAGAGATCTGTTTGAGGAACGGTGACCATGGAGTTTGAAGCATCGCCGAAGCTTCTCGACGGAAGCCAACCCGCTACTTTCGATCAACTCTTCGAACGATTCGATCAACTAGGCATCGAAACCGCGACGAAGCATCATCCTGCCGTTTTCACGGTAGAGCAGGCCAAAAAACTTCGGGGAGCAATCGAGGGCTGCCACTCGAAGAATCTGTTCGTAAGAAACAAGAAGGGCCGCATGTGGCTAATCGTCTGCCTGGAGGACAGACGGATCAACCTGAAACTACTCGGACGCCGCCTCGGCGCCGGTCCCTTCTCTTTTGCAAGTCCTGAACGGCTCATGAAATACCTTGGCCTCACGCCTGGCGCCGTGAATCCGTTTGCCGTCATCAATGACCATGGCCGGCAGGTCCAGGTGGTACTGGACCAGGAGATTCTGTTGCGGGAGCCGCTGAACTTTCATCCACTCGTCAACTCCATGACCACGTCCATCTCCGCGGCCGATTTCCTGACGTATCTGGAAGCCGAAGAGCACCCACCGGTCATGGTGGATTTCTCAGAGATTGAGAGCGTTCTCGTAAATCGTCCGACATCGAATGGTTGAATCAGCAGGATAGTCCTCTGTTAGAATGGCCAGATCAATGCGAATAGGAAAAGCGGCCACGGGCGTGATTACGGTGGTGGGACTGCTGATCTGGCTTGTCATTTACAGATCGGGTCTTCCGCCCATGATCTCGGCAGGCCCGCCGATCGGGGAGTCTCCGTGGGATCCGGAGATTCTCCAACCTGGCAGCGACCTTTTCCTACCCGACTTTTCCTTTGCGGGCTTCAGATGGGGCGAACAGGATTTGCCGGCGCTTCAAGCGACGGCCGACGTCACGCATTTCGGAGCGATACCCGATGATAAGACGGATGACACGGAGGCTATTCAGAGGGCAATCGACTCCGCCATCGGGGATTCGGGCACCGTCGTCCTTAGACTTCCCCCCGGCCGGTTTCTGATAAGCGACATTCTATTTATTGAGCGTGGTCATTTCGTTCTGCAGGGATCAGGAGGAGGAGAAGGCGGCACGGTTCTCGTCGCCAACAAATCGCTTACGGATATCTAGAATGAAAAGGCACGTCGGATTCTCGATGATCTACAGCGGTATCTGATAGATAATGGACTCAGAGAGCTCTGGCGTCCGTACTCGCTCTATTCCTGGTCGGGTGGTTTGATCTGGACTCGCCTTCCCGAGGAGTCGAAGAGGCGTCTTCGCCTTACCGCCATACTCGACGGACAGAGAAATGGTCACCGGATCGTGGTCGAATCGTCGTCAGGCATATCGACCGGGGATGTTGTCGAAGTGCAATGGTTCAACACGGAGGGTGACAACAGCAGTCTTCTCAGACATGTCCTTGGCGATTATGATCTGCGCCTATCGGGAGTCGCCTCATCGAGAGCCCGGAGCTACCGCTGATTACTCAGCCTATGACCATCGTCCGGTCGGAGCCCGGTGTCTTGTACACGAAGGAACCCCTTCTTCACGATCTGAGACCAGAATGGAAACCGCTGCTGTCGAGCGTCAGCTTTATGGAGTATGTCGGAATCGAGAACCTGCGAATTGAGTTTCCGGAATCCGAATATGCCGGTCACCACCTGGAGGAGGGGTTCAATGGACTCTACCTGACGGATCTCTCTCATTCCTGGGTACGCGACGTGTCCATCCATAATTCCGACACGGCTCTGCTGACGACAAACAGTAGAAACATCTCCATAGACGGATTCATCACGACCGGCCGTGAAGGACATCATAGTGTCTGGTTGGGAGATGTCTATGGCGTCCTAACGACGAACTTCAGATTTGAAGCGGACTCCCGTCACAATCCGAGCTTCAATACGAAGAGTCGTCTCAGCGTTTTCTCGGGAGGAACCATACCTAGAGCTCACCTCGACCAGCACGGTGGACTGAACCATCAGAACCTGTTCGACGACATCGGCGGCGGAGCGTCCCGCAGCTCCATCACTTGCGGAGGATCTCCCTACTGGAATCCTGGCGCCGGTTTATACAATACCTTCTGGAATATTCGCCTGAGCGGTCGTCTCTCAGACGGATACATCGGCTCGTGCAGCGACGCAGCCGAGGCGAGAATTGTGGGTCTCACGGCAGGATCATCCGAACTCGTTCTCCGATACGGACCCGCGACGTATGTCGAGGGGCTCAACAGACCCGGAATAGCCGTGCGCTCGTTGTACCGTTACCAGCTTGCGCGGCGGTTGGCGGCCCAACAGACCGCGGCCGAAAACGAAGGGCACTAAGAGTGCGGGATCAACGCACGGCGCTCTGCGCATCGACGGACCACGTGTCTACGACTTCATCCCCGTCTACGACATACAGAACCTTCTGCGTGTTGACGACAACGCAGGCGTGATTTGGTACGACCCGCACGCGGTCTCCGACTCTCAGTATAGAACCGCCGCGTACTCTCACCCATCCGTGCTCCTCGGATAGTCTGTTCATGACGGCATGAGGAAGGGGGTCCATCGATCTGGGACTGTAAAGAATGGTTCCGTATCCCTCTATCGACGGCGCGGAATCCGATGTGAAAACCTTCTTGCCCGCATCCAGAAAGACTCTTTCACTGCCGTCGGGATTACGATGCACGCTTATGACTCGCGCCTGGACGGTCAGAGCACACTGAGTCCACGAGGCCACGCCCAGTCCCACCTGGATTCCATCGTTGAAAACGTAATTCCCGGGCCGTATCTCTGTGACTCTGAAGCCTTCCACCCCCCGGTTCTCGAAATACTTCATCGAGGGTGTGGATCCGATGCTGATTTCGAAATTCTTTTTGTCACGGGCCGCCGGTAAGCCTTCCTCGTCCAGTCGCGCCGCGAACGCAATCATGCGATCCCTCTCCCTGTTCGATGCGCTCCGTAATGCCTCCTCTTTCGTTTCGTCCGGCGAGGATGGGCCGTCGTAGGAATCGCCCGCGTGCGTGAGAATACCAGAGATGTGAAGGCCCGGCATTTGCGCGACCTCCCGGGCGAAGGCAACGCCGGCTTCTCGATCCCAGCCAACACCACAGCGGCCGTATCCGCAGTCTACTTCGATGAGGACCTCGGCCATGAGATCGCGCTCATCGAAATAGGCCGAGGCCCGCCGGGCTCCTTCCAGCGTATCGACGCAGAAGGAAACACGCGCGCTTTCCATTAAGGATGCGATCCGGGCGTATTTCTCTTCTCCTATGACGATGTAGGCGATCCGGATGTCGTCGAATCCGGCTTTCGCGTATATCTCCGCTTCCCCAACTTTAGCAACGGTAATTCCTTCGGCGCCGTAGTCGAGCTGTTTCCTTGCCAGATCTACGGATTTATGCGTTTTCATGTGCGGACGAAGTACGACTCCGTTCGCATCGGCTTTGTCCTGCATGCGTTGCAGGTTGTCGTCGAGGCGATGCCGTTCGATCAGCAAGCTCGGGGTGGATAGTGTCGCAAGATCCATGGACCTTATAGAGAAAGTTACAGTGCCCTCAGCGGAGTCCGGACTTACGGTTTTCGGGCTCTCGGCGGTAGCCCGAATCTACGCGGATAGATTCGAGTATCTAAACCGGACGATTCTTTCCCACAGAACCCATTGCGATACGGACCCTGTTTCTCGCGCGCTCGAGATCCTCCTTCGCCCTGGCCTGCGCGCCGGCCTCTTCGGCGCTATGAAGACTCGTCAACGCCTTCTCTTCGGCTTCCCTGGCTCGCTCGATGTCAATTTCTGAGCTTAGTTCGGCCGTTTCGGCGAGAATGGTTACAGTATTGTTGAGGACCTCCAGAAAACCCCCGGACGTGGCAAACTCGATGCGCTCTCCCGATGGAACGGTTATCCGTATGGATCCGATCTCAAATGCCGAAATCATGGCGGCGTGATCGTACAGCACCTCGAACGAGCCATCGACACCGGGAGCACGGACGCCACCGGCTTCCCCTTGAAAGATGTTGCCGGTCGGAGATACGATTTCGACGAACAGATTGGCCATCTCCTTCACGCCCCGGTTACCCTTCTTCGCGCAGCATGCGCTCGCCGTCCTCGATCACTTCTTCGATCGCTCCCTTGTATGCAAACGCACGCTCGGGGATATGATCAAGATCGCCTTCGAGGATCATCCGGAATCCCCGGATGGTGTCTTCGATCTTGACGTACTTGCCCGGAATACCGATGAACTGCTCTGCGACGAAGAACGGCTGACTCATATATCGCTGTGCGCGTCGCGCACGGCCGACAACCAGTTTATCGTCGTCGCTGAGTTCGTCCATTCCGAGGATCGCAATGATATCCTGAAGTTCGTGGTACCGCTGTAGAAGCTGCTTGATGTCCTGCGCCGTATTGTAATGCTCCTCGCCGAGAACGTGCGGATCCAGAATTCGACTGGTCGAGTCCAGCGGATCGATGGCTGGATAGATACCCAGGGAGGCAATCTGTCGGGAGAGCACGGTCGTCGCGTCCAGGTGGGCGAATGTCGTCGCGGGAGCCGGGTCGGTGAGGTCGTCGGCCGGGACGTAAATGGCCTGGACCGACGTGATGGAGCCCTTCTTGGTAGACGTGATTCGTTCCTGTAATTCTCCCATCTCGGTCGCCAGCGTCGGCTGATAGCCCACGGCACTGGGCATGCGGCCCAGCAGCGCCGAGACCTCCGATCCAGCCTGTGTGAACCGGAAAATATTGTCCACGAAGAGCAGAACGTCACGCCCCCCGAGATCGCGGAAATATTCGGCAATCGTCAAACCCGACAACGCGACCCGCGCACGTGCTCCAGGGGGCTCGTTCATCTGGCCAAAGACGAGAGTGATTTTCGAGTTGCGGAGCGCTTCACGATCGACCTTGGAAAGATCCCATCCTCCCGCCTCCATCGACTCCATAAACTCCTTGCCGTAATCCACTACGCCGCTCTCGAGCATCTCGCGGAGCAGATCGTTTCCCTCACGGGTACGCTCGCCGACACCGGCGAACACGGAAAGACCTTCGTGTTCCTTGGCGATATTGTTGATAAGCTCCATGATGAGCACAGTCTTACCGACTCCGGCCCCACCGAACAGTCCTATTTTCCCTCCGCGAGCGTAAGGCTCGAGAAGATCCACCACCTTGATACCGGTCTCAAGCATTTCGACGGAGGTCGCAAGCTCGTCGAACGCCGGCGGATCGACGTGGATGGGCCGCCGGTCCTCCTCTTCGGGCTGGGGTATACCGTCGATCGCGTTGCCGATCACGTTTAACAGGCGGCCCCGGATGTCCGGACCTACCGGCATCGTAATCTGTTTCCCCGTGTTTACAACGGTCGCTCCCCGCGCCAGACCATCCGTCGAATCCATTGCGATCGTTCGCACACGGTTCTCGCCAAGATGCAGCTGGACTTCGAGAACCAACGCGCTTCCGTCCTCACGCTCGATCTCCAGCGCGTGGAAAATATCCGGCACTGCGCCCGCAGGAAACTGTGCGTCAATGACCGGTCCAATAATCTGAACGACCTCTCCTGTTGCCGTCTGTACTTCCATCAAAGTTCAATAACTAGGTTGCATTGATTTGTCAACACCTTGCCCGGAGGCAGATACTCGCGCATCTGGTGATCCCCGGCTGTAAGGTTCCGCCTTCTATCAGCGGCGAATAATACTGTAAGGAATTCCTTTCTGCCGCGTGTGCTACGAGGCAGTCGGCCTGCGGATCGCAAAGAAACGGGGAATTCTGGGTATTGCCGCTTTGTTCAATGGCCCATTGGGCCTGGCATTTACAGGTCTGTATATCGCATTCCCGGTTCGTGTTTTCTGTCACACCACCCGTATCAGTAACATTTTCGCTTCTGTGGTGCGCTTTTTCCGCAGCTTCGGACCAGCATTCCTCCGCGTCCATCCGGAGCGAGCGCGCCAAAATCGATCGGCGTCTGCGGGAGATCCATATCTGGATCGAAGAAAACTAGGTACCGATGGGGCAGGAGGGCCAAGAGCAATCCTCAAGAATCGTCGGGTGTCGAAGACTCCCGCAACTGATCGTCGTTGTTTTGCGCCTCTGCAAAGTGCCTGAATCCTGCTGCGTTGAGTGGAATCAGTCCGGTCTCCGGATTGAACGCGTTTATGCCCGCGTCAGCTTCTTCAACCGTACCAATCACCGCGCAGTGACCGGCGCTCTCGAGGCGTGAGGCATCCTGGCTCGAGACCGAGAACAACAGTTCATAGTCCTCACCGCCGTAAAGAGCGTACGTATCGACGTCCTCGAGAAACTGGTCGGCAACGGCGCGGGTCTCCGGATCAAAAGGCAGCGAGGGGATCTGAAGCGTGGCTCCGACATCACTCTGGTGGCAGATGTGATGGATTTCGGATGCCAGTCCATCCGATATGTCGATCATCGACGAGGGTCGGATTGCGAACTCGCCCAGCACGTCGATGAAGTCCAACCGGGCCGTTGGACGGAGTTGCCTGTCTATAACGTATCGGTATGCATCCAGCTCGGGTTCAAAATCTTCTCCCATCTCCTCCAGGCCCCTTCGCTGGTCCAGCAACACCTTGAGTCCGGCGTACGCTCCGCCGAGGTCTCCCGTCACACATAGCACTTCTCCCGGTCTGGCGCCGCGGCGCGACCCTCGGCC
>JACZYK010000302.1 GCA_022571135.1 Bacteroidota bacterium | reverse complement strand
CAATGAATTGTTCAAAAGCACTCAAACTCGCTCTGTCAGCTATCCTCATCGCGGGATCTTCTGCCGGAATCGCCTCGGGCCAGATTTCCATCCGGTCGCCCCTGTCGGATGACAGAGAAGCACTCCCGGGTACAACCTACGAGGGTGAAATTATTGTCCGAAATGAGACCGATAAGGTCCAGCAGGCCAAGATCTACCAGACGGACTACCTGTTCTATTCGGATGGATCGAATTTCTATGGTGATCCTGGCCAGGATCCCAGGTCGAATGCATCATGGATACGCGTTTCAGCATCCGTGCTTACGATTCCCCCGAACGAAACGATTCCCGTCAGTTACCGTGTACAAATTCCGACGTCGGTCGAGGGAAGTTATTGGAGTATGATCATGATCGAAGCCGTACCGATGGCTTCGCCGGAATCCACGATCGATTCGAAAGCTGACACCCCTCTGTACAATGTACTGCAAATCATGCGGTATGGGATTCAGGTCGCGACCCACATCATCGGTACAGGAGAGAGTGTCCTGAACTTGTCGGATACCGGTTTACATAAACTTGACAACGGCGTGTCTACGTTCGAACTGAGCGTAGAAAACAACGGATCCCGAATGGTGCGCCCGGAGATGTGGGTGGAGTTGTACGATGACCAAGGAAACGCCTTCGGCAGATACGACGGCGTTCAGAATCGAATCTACCCTGGCACCTCGATTCGACAGAAGATCCAGCTTGGTAAGCTCACGCCAGGCAATTACCGCGCTCTCGTAATCATCGATCCTGGAACAGAAGATGTTTTCGGAGCCGAATACCGACTGGCCGTCAATTGACGAATGGAGACGAATTCTCTCCCATATGCACGCATACTTAACCATATCGATCGCCCTTCTCACGGCAGTGCTTACAGTCCTGTCGGTCTCGGACGCATCAGCCCGTACCGATTCACAGAACGACAACGTAGCGATTGAAATCGTGAATGGAGACAGTGTGTCGACATATCCGGGACGTGTTCTGACAGTCGTTTTCAAGATTTCCAATCTCAGACAATCTGAATCCGAGTTTCGTCCGAGTCTGAACCTTCCGGACGGCTGGCGCCTCGCTGGCCAGTTATCGCCCATCTTCTTCGCGGGCAAAGGATCGACAATCCGCTTCGTGACATTTCGCATTCCAGAGTCGGCGAAAGTCGGTGCCTACGCGGTCACCTTTTCTGTCGAGCATTCCAAGAATTCTAAAACCCGCGCCTCGATCACAGCATACATTTTTGTGGATGAAATATTCAACCTGGATCTGACGGTCACACCTCTAACCAAATATGTACGTGCCGGTCGTGAGTTGGTCCTGAACGTCAATCTAGCAAATCGCGGAAACACCGAGGCCACGATCGAACTGGAAGCAAAAGGATCAGACGATGCCTCCGTTCGCCTGGATAAGACGAAGATTATCCTTCAACCACAGGAATCTGCAACGCTACAGGCCCGTGTTGCTACCAGCAGTAGACTCGATCACCAGATTGTCCAGAAGGTGTACTTTAGAGCAACCGCAAAGGAAAATCCTGAAACACACGAGAGAGTCACGGCGGAGATATACGTTATTCCGCTCGATTCCAGAATGAAATCCAGGACTGCGCGGATTCCTGTCTATCTGTCTCTGCAGACGGTCGGCGACGCGCAGGGTGCGATCCCACAGATGAGCCTCTCCGGAAGCACTTACGCATTGGGTGGCACGATATCGGTCGACATGAATCTAACAGAACGCGGTCGAGTACCCATGTTCGGCACGAGAGACAGCTACCGAGTGCGTTATGAGACGGACAAGATGACGATCAACCTGGGAGATCACTACCAGGAAATCTCTCCCCTTACGACGAAGGGTCAGTATGGTGCGGGAATCAGCGCTCAGGGTAATTACGGCAGGATAGAGTATAAGGGTACTGCGCAGAGAACAAGACATGTGTTTCCGACACAGTCCCTACTCGGCGCATCGATCGGTTATAAGATGAGCGAGGCTGTAAAATTCAGTACTAATATTATACGCCGCAAAGGTTTATACGATGGTACCATAACCACCGCCCGAAGTGTACTCACGCCCTTTGGAGACCGGCACACGCTGGACGTGGAATGCGGTATCGATTCTGGCGCAGGTCTTTCCGACCCCTCGTGCCTGGTCGACATCACCGGTACCTCCAGCCGAGTCGGATACCAGGCGCGCCTTCTGCGCACAGCCGAATCCTACCCCGGATCCACGAATCACCTGGCTGAATATTTCGGTCATTTGTCGTACAGATTTCCCTGGGGCCTCCGGTTGGATGGCAACTACAGGAATGAACAACGTGATTTTTCCGATGGATACGGCAGATCCAATACCTACTTACGAATTGGCGCCGGCTTCAGTCAGCGCATCAGAGGGGCATCCACGTTTATTAACGCCCATTATTTACGGCAGAAATTGAGCCATCATAGCCTCGAATTCGCGGTAGACAGAAGCGAAGAAGCACTGCGGATTCTATCAGGTATTCAATTACGTTCCATGGGTTTACGAGGCTCTATTGATCTTGGACGTGCAGAAAGTTCGGCCTATGGTTATCGTGGATCCGTTCTGCGGTCGCGTGTCACGGCACGCATCTCACCGAGTTCTAAATTGACGCTAAGCGTATCGGGCGATTATGCAAGAGGCTATCTCATCAACACGGCCAGAGAGATGTCCAGGTGGCTCGTCAGTTGGCAGGCGAATATCCGCATCGGCAAGTCGACCCGGATCGCTGCTACAGTTTATCGAAACACAACGACGATACTCGAGGAACAGATCTATACCTCTTTTCAGACAAATCTTCAGCACACGTTACGATCCGCACACAAATTGCTGATTCGTGTGCAGCACAGTCGTCTGGAAGGATCTAGAGCTTCTGGAGTGACAGACTACAAAATTGCCTATTCGCTGCCTCTCAGTATCCCTATCAAGAGAGGGAAAGCAACCGATCCATATATTTCAGGCCGTATCT
>JACZYK010000301.1 GCA_022571135.1 Bacteroidota bacterium | reverse complement strand
GTGTACTCGAGCGCACAGGCTACGCTGACCTTTTCATTGTTTTTGTCGCCGTATTCCCGTAGGATCTTCTCAGATCCACCTCTATGCCCGGAACTATTGGAAGGAAATCATGCACTCGGACGCTAAAACCGTCGATCAGTATCTCGGCGCGTTGCCCGACGATCGCCGAGACGCCATTGAAACTGTCCGTCAGGTCATCCTGGACAATCTCCCTGAAGGCTACGAAGAGGTCATGAACTGGGGTATGGTTACATACCAGATCCCTCTGGAGACCTATCCGGATACGTACAATAAGCAGCCGCTCATGTACGCTGCCCTGGCTTCCCAGAAGAATCACATGGCGGTCTATCTCATGTGCACTTACACGGACGAAGACTACCGGAAGGAATTCGAGATTGCCTACCGGGCCACGGGAAAGCGCTATAATGTGGGGAAATCGTGCGTTCGATTCAGAAAACTGGATGATCTGCCGCTCGAATTAATCGGGGACGCCATTACGCGATTTTCCGTGGACAAGTTTATCGCGATCGCAAAAGCGGCCGACAGCCACCGGAAGAGTCGAAAACGTTAAGAGACATGCGCGTGCCGCTTCCTGCTTAACCCTGGCGGAGTTACATTCCCGCGGAATCCGATTCTCAAAAGCAATTCGCATTATTTAGATGAATCCCACCGCCAAAAGTTCAGGAAGTATACTCTTTGCCCTTTTCATATTGATTTCCGGATGTACCGGTTACGGCGACGCCGAGTGGACGCCGGATCCATCGGAACCCCGCGCCTTCGTATCCATGCTCGGCGCGGATACCTTGACCATCGAGGTTTTCACCAGGACTGACACGAGTATCGTCGGCGTCCTTGTCGAACGGACCCCCTATACCCATCGGATCGACTACTCGGCCACGCTGAATGCGGAAGGGACCATCGCGAGCTTTACCGCCACGAAGTCTACACCGCCCGAGAATCCGAATGGCCCGGAGCCGGTCAATTGGAGCGTGAACTTCTCGGACGGAGAGGCGACTCTGGAACGCACGGGTGGTCAGAATCCTGGAGTGGTGACCATGCAAGCCGCCCCCGGAGATATTCCGTCCTTCGGAAGAACCAGCACGTCCATGTATGTCTTCGAGCAGATGGCCCGACAGCTACTGGACTCCGACGGAGAAGCCCCGGTTCGCCTGATCGGTCCGACGAGTACACAACCACGGGTTTACGGTGCGAAAGTACTGTCTGCGGACTCGGTAGCAATGGATTTCTTCGGGTCTCCACGCGTGGGATGGCTCGGCGCGAATCAGCAACTGCTCGGTGTATCCGGAGCAGCGACCACGATGAAATCCGAGACTCGACGCGTGCGTCCGCTGGATGTTGATGAGTTCGCTTCAAGATGGGCTCTGATGGATGTCGACGGAACGGGGATCGGTGTGCCTTCGCCGAGCGCCACTTATTCGGAAACGGCGGACGGAGCCACTTTCGAAGTGCTCTACTCGCAGCCGGCGAAACGCGGCCGCGACATCTGGGGCGGACTCGTTCCGGAGGGAGAGGTCTGGAGGACGGGCGCCAACGCCGCAGTCCTTTTTACGACGGATCGTGACCTGGCTTTCGAAGGACTCGATCTTCCTGCGGGTACCTATACGCTCTTCAGCATCCACTCGGATGAATCGCTGCAGCTCATCATCAACAGTCAGACGGGACAGTGGGGAACCCAGTACGACGAATCGCAGGACCTTGGCAGGATCGCCATGATCAAGGAGAGCCTCGACGAGGTCGTGGAGCGGTTCACGATCCAGGTCGTCGATACCGAAGAGGGGGCGGAGCTTTCCTTCTCCTGGGATCAGACTCGCTTCTCAGCTCCGTTCCGGGTTCGCTGAGCTTGAAAAGGTGGGTTTCGACGAAATAAAACGCCGAAGTGGCTGTTCGCCCCTGCCTGCCCGGCAGCATTCAGCCTGACAGGAGGCTGCCTTCCGGATCGAGAGTGGAGTATCTGATTTCGGTCTCGCATCATACCGGCCGGCACGCGACGCTCCTCCGGACACCTGGTGAGTAACATCATGCGAGCATTATGCGAGCGGGGTGCAGATCGGGACCGTGTGAATTATTTCTTCTTGTTACATTCCACTACCTCGATTCCCCATCGTACGTGACCCACAAGAACAATGATTTTCTCGGATTATACCGGCTCGGTTGTTGTCACCGGCCGTCATTCGTGTATCTGTGCCCATGTGATCGCTCTTATTGCAGCCTGTCTTCTCGTGATGACGGTGGTTCCCGCGGCCCTGGCACAGCATTCGTTCACCATCGAGCAGATCCTCAGCGCCCCGCATCCTTCAGGTCTGAGGACTTCTTCGTCGGGTCAGAGAGTCGCCTGGGTATACAGCGCAGAAGGTGTACGAAATATATGGGTGGCCGAAGCTCCTGATTTTATGGGCAGGCAGTTGACGACATACACGGAGGACGATGGGCAAACCATCGGATCGCTCTCGTTCACGCCCGATGAACATCACATTATTTATCGTCGCGGGGATGGACCGAACGGAAAAGGGGAGTTGCCGAATCCACTGAACCTGTCGGAAGGCACAATCCAGGCCATCTACGTTATTGCTGTCGACGGTGGAGAGCCCCGAAAGCTGGCAGAGGGATCGTCCCCAGCCCTGGATCCCCGAGGAGGCCAAGTCGCCTACCTGAAGAGCGGTAAGGTCTGGATCGTCGCGTTGGACGGATCAGAGGAGCCGAAACCGCTTTTCAAGAGCAGGGGCCGTGCGAACAGTCTCCGCTGGTCCGGCAATGCAGACCGCCCGTTGCTGGCTTTCGTTAGCAACAGGGGTGATCACTCTTATATCGGCATCCATGGCATAGACGAAGGGGCCATCCGGTACCTCAGCCCCAGCGTCGACAACGACAGCAATCCGGTCTGGTCGCCAGACGGGACACGTCTGGCGTTTATGAGGCGCCCATCGGAGCAGCGGGTGCTCCCATTCACGCCAAGACTGGAGGCGCTACCCTGGTCG
>JACZYK010000300.1 GCA_022571135.1 Bacteroidota bacterium | reverse complement strand
AGTCCTGTGTCGGAGGAAAAAGAATCTGCAGGGAGCAGTTCGAGCCCCTGTTGTTCGGCGGCCGTAACGATGGCTTTGGCCAGTGGATGCTCGGAGTGGTATTCAACGGCCGCAGCGAGGGCCAGGACATCGGAAGGCTCCGACGATCCCGAGGGAATGATATCCTGAACGGCCGGTGTTCCCATCGTTATGGTACCTGTTTTGTCGAGCGCCACACACGTCAGTTTGCCGGCCGTTTGTATGGCATTACCGTCTCTCATGAGGATGCCCCGGGTCGCCGCACGACCCGTTCCCACGACGATTGCCGTAGGAGTGGCTAGGCCAAGGGCACAGGGACAGGCGATGATCAACACCGTGACGAACCTCATGAGAGCGTGATTGAGAGCCGGTTCCGGTCCTGCGAAATACCATATAATTGCTGAAATGAAAGCAATGGCAAGTACTACCGGTACAAATACGGCTGCTATGCGATCGACCAACTGCTGGACCGGAGCTTTCGAACTCTGGGCCTGCTGGACAAGGCGAACAATCTGATTGAGAAGCGTATCCTCTCCGATGCGCGTAACCTCGACGGTAAAGGAGCCGGTCGTATTTACCGTCCCTCCCGCAATCCTATCGCCTATTCCTCGATAAACGGGTAAAGGCTCTCCCGTCATCATGCTCTCATCGACACTGGATTCACCGCTTACGACTCTGCCATCGACCGGAATTTTTTCACCTGGGATCACGCGCACAAGATCTCCGAGTCGCACGTCGGCGACGGGAATCATCAGTTCGGTCCCTTCCCGCATTACTCTGGCCAACGGAGGTTGTAGATCGAGGAGCCCGCGAATGGCCGCCCCTGTCTTACCCTTGGCCCTCTCCTCGAGCAGACGCCCGAGCAGAATGAGCGTAACGATTATGGCTGCGGCTTCGAAATAGACATCGGGAGCCTGGCCCGCAGCTTCGAAAAATCCAGGAAATGTGACAGACGCCAGACTATATCCGTATGCAGCTCCAACCCCCAGAGCCACGAGTGTATTCATGTCGGCGGCGCCGTGTCTAGCTGCCCGGTAAGCGAGCAAAAAGAACTCGCCACCGGCGAAGAGCACTACGGGAGTCGACAGAACGAGCAGCACGAGATTTTGATAGGGCACATTGACGAGACCATGTGCCATGGATATGAATGCCACGGGGATGGTAAACACACAAGCCCACACGAATCGGTTTCGCAAGCGACGATATCTCTTTTCCTGCCTTTCTTCCAGAGAGGTATCTGCCCCCGATTCGACCTCAGCGGAGCTCTCCGATCCTCGTATCTCTCGGAAAATGGTGTGGATCTGACGCCCTGTGACTATCCCCTGTACGTACCGGACTCGTACGACCCGCCCGTCCGGTTCATAGATCTGCTCCGTGGTCACAATTCCATTCAGAGTCGACAGGCGCTCCTGGAGCTCTCGGGCAGCAGATTCGGCATCGACCCCGGTTAACACGGTCTCGGCCTCCGAGGTTCGAACTCCGTATCCTGCCTTTTCGACGGTCGATATCAGATCGGAAAGCTGCGTCCCCGGATCAGTGAGCGTCACGAGGGCTTCTTCTGTCGCATAATTGACGTTCGCGGATGCCACACCGGGATTTCGAGATAGTTTCCGCTCAATCCGCAACGCACAGGCCGCGCACGTCATTCCTTCGATCGGAAGGGAATAATTCCTAGACATATATATCCTCTCCAAATTGTGCTTAATAGTACGGTTGTCAATTCCTGAGAGTTCAGCGATTCGACCTTGATTCCGCTCACTCCTGTCGAATCCACTTGAGATTCACACCGCTTTCCGCATCGAAAAAGTGGGCTTTAGAGACATCCATCTTCAGTGACAGCTCATATCCGGGACTGGGAAGAGACTCGGGATCGAATCGTGCTACAACGGTTTCGTCGTGCCGGCGGACATAGATGACCACTTCATTTCCCATCGGCTCAATTATATCTAGCTTGAAATCCGCCTGGATGGTTCCAAATACCGGTCCCCGTGGCCCGGCCTGACGGATGTGTTCGGGCCTTATCCCAACGTTTATGCGATTCCCGGCGAACGGCTTCAACCAGTCGAACTCGCGATGAGACAGGGAGCAGGAAAGCGCCCCGTCCTCGGCGTCGAAGACCAGTGCATCGTCGAGCCTGAGCTTGCCCGGAAACAGGTTCATCGCCGGACTCCCGATAAACGAGGCTACGAATAGGTTGGCAGGATTGTTATAGAGAGACATCGGCGAATCTACCTGTTGAATGACGCCCTTATCCAGAACGACAATCCTATCTCCCATAGTCATGGCTTCTATCTGATCATGTGTTACATAAACCATGGTCGCGCCGAGTTGCCGGTGCAATCGGGTGATCTCCATCCGCATCTGTACGCGAAGACGCGCGTCCAGGTTTGAAAGAGGTTCATCGAACAGAAACACATCAGGGTGTCGAACGATGGCCCTTCCGACGGCAACGCGCTGACGTTGGCCCCCGGATAGCTCGGAGGGTTTTCTATGCAGAATGTCCTCGATGCCTAGGATCTCGGCAGCATTTTGAACCTGCTTTTCGATCTCGGCCTTCGAGTACTTGCGTAGTTTCAAACCGAAAGCCAGGTTTTGAGCCGCGGACATGTGCGGATACAGGGCATAGTTCTGGAAAACCATCGCCACATTCCTGTCGCGTGGAGAGACGTCGTTCATGCGACGGTTGCCGATGAGAATATCCCCCTCGGTAATTTCTTCGAGTCCCGCGATCATCCGTAAGAGCGTACTCTTGCCGCATCCAGAGGGACCAACGAGCACAACCAATTCGCCGTCTCGAATGTCGAGCGAGGCCTTTCGGACCGCTTCTATACCGTTCTTGTAGATCTTTGAGACGTTTTGAAGAGAAACCGTTGCCATTCTGTGCCATCAATCCGCGAGTTGTGCGAGGCGTCCCAAAATAGGATCGTTCTCAACAAGTAGAAAGAGCAGGGCTGTATAGGCCGTAACCCGTATAATCCCAGTCAAAACGTACGCC
>JACZYK010000299.1 GCA_022571135.1 Bacteroidota bacterium | reverse complement strand
AGAGGAAAAATGCCAGGGCGGAGAATAGATAGTAGCCGGAGCAAAGCAGACAGAGGCTCCCGAGAATAAAAATCGAACAACCCAGAAGAGCGACCACCCCGATGATGTTCATCAGAGACATCGTCTTGTTGGTTCTCTCGAAGCCCTTGGTCGGGAAGACTGCCCCCAGAGATACGAGAGTCCCAGCATGAGTCCGAAATATCCGAGCGGTACTCCGCCTATCTGGGATATTTCCGAAAAGGCGGAGCTGTCGCAGTTAAAAAACGCTCCAATGTCGCAGAATGAACCCGCCCAGATCGAAGTCGGATAGTTAGCCGCAAAGAAATGATCGATCGTCATGAACGATGCGACCATCATTCCCAGGCCGAAGACGAAACTCAGCCAGCGCCGTACACTCGAACCGTTGAGTGTCACAGATTGCTCCATGAAGGTCTCGATATTGAATACGACACTCAATGTAGTGCCCCGAGACGCTTTCTTGTCAGGAATTCGACTGAGTGCCACGCGGTTTATCTTGCGGGAATCAAACCAGTAAAATCGGGTACTTCACCATGCCACAATCAGGAAAATCGAACCTGAAAAAGTGCGGCTTCATTCTCGTCTTCGTGATCGGACTTGCCCATCTCTCGCCGGTCTGTGGACAGGCCAAGAGGGCCTTCATCGTAGACGATTTATTCGAAATCGCCCGGGTCGGAGATCCTCGGCTGAGCCCGGACGGAGAATGGATAGCCTACACGGTGAGTCGAACGTCTCTCGAGGACGAAAAATCCGAAACGGGCATCTGGATGATTCCGTCGCTAAAAGGTGAAGCGATTCCGATGACTGCCAAAGGCTCGTCGGCTTCACGTCCCCGCTGGAGTCCGGACGGGAAGGTTCTCTCCTTCACGGCGTCCAGAAACGAAGGCAAGTCGCAGGTCTGGACGTTGAATCGGCAGGGCGGAGAGGCGCAGCAACTCACAGACGTCGAGCAGGGAATCTCAGGCTATGAATGGTCGCCCGACGGGTCCCGGTTGCTTCTGGCGATAGAAGATCCTGAGAAGAAGGACAGCACCGAAAGCAAGACCGCGAAACCCTGGGTCATCGACCGACTTCAGTTTAAAAGAGACGGTAAAGGATATCTGACCGGTGATCGACACACGCATTTGTACGTATTCGATGTCTCTACGAAGGAACTCACGCAGATTACGTCTGGACCGTATGACGAATCGTTGGGCGTCTGGAGTCCTGACGGCAGAAAAATCGCGTTTGTCAGTAATCGCACGGGGGAGGCCGACAGCAATTCCAACTCCGACATCTGGATCGTCGCAGCCGACAATACGGATGAAGGGCAGACTCTTCTTCAACTCACGACGAATGCCGGCTCGGATAGTTCACCGGCCTGGAGCCACGACGGCCGATGGATTACGTACACTACGAATACGGCTCCTGAGCTGATCTGGTATGCGACCAGACATCTCGCATTGATCCCGTCAGGCGGAGGAACGCCGAAGGTTCTGACCGTGAGCCTGGACCGGAACGTGAGTTCTCCGCAATTTGCGAATGACGACAAATCCATCCTGTTCGGACTGGAAGACAGTGCGGAGGACCACATCGTCCGGATCGACATCAACAGCGGAAGATTCGACAGGCCGATAAAAGGCCGGCTCAGCGCCCGAAGTTTTCGAATTGGCAAAGACGGCACCATGGTGCTGCTCGTAAGCCGTCTGGATCTTCCGAATGAAGTATTCCTCTACGATAAGGACGGACTCCGCCAGATAACGTCCGTGAATGAGGCGTTTTTGTCCAAGATCAGGTTCTCAACGACACTTAACGTCCAGTTTCCATCCAGAGACGGGACCGAGGTCGAGGGCTTTATCCATTTGCCGCCGGGTTATGACGAGAGCCTTCGATATCCGACCCTCCTCAGGATTCACGGTGGACCGGTATCGCAGTACCGCCACAGTTTCCATTTCGAGTCCGAACTGTTCGCGGCAAACGGATACGTGGTCGTTCGTGCGAATCCGCGGGGATCGTCCGGGTACGGTCAGGACTTCTCCCGGGCCATATGGGCCGACTGGGGTGTCAAGGATTATGAGGACGTCATGGCGGCTGTCGATTACTCGATAGAGCAGGGATATTCCGATCCCGATCGGCTGGGGGTCGGAGGGTGGTCATACGGAGGTATTCTCACCAACTATGTCATAACAAAGACCGGTCGATTCAAAGGCGCCGTAACCGGAGCTAGCGAGGTGCTGTACGTGTCCAATTACGGAACCGATCACTATCAGCGGCAGTGGGAGGGCGAACTCGGGCTTCCCTGGGAAAACCGGGAGGCGTGGGAGCGGATATCTCCTTTCAACAGCGTCGAAAACATCGTTACGCCTACGCTCATCATGGGTGGAGAAAAGGACTGGAATGTGCCGATCCAGAATTCGGAGCAGCTCTACCAGTCGTTACGACGACTCGGACGCGAAACAGAGTTGGTCGTCTATCCCGGTCAGTCGCACGGAATTCGGATTCCGTCGTATCAAAAGGATCGCTATGAACGGTATCTGGCCTGGTACGAGAAGTATGTCAAAGGAGTGAAGGAAGAATAGAAGGAGTGGAGATGCTCGTCCGAAGGGCGTTCGCGACCGCACGGAAATCCTGGGTCGGGGCGACGAATTTCGTTATGTTCGGCGTGGGCTTCGCCTGTGTACGGTATAGCATTGATCCGCAAGCTGATAACCAGTACTGCAGTGTAATCATGAATCGTCATCTGAAAAGTCGACTCCTTGCGACGACAGTTTTTTGTCTGATCTTCGGTGGCACCTCGTTCGCGCAGACCGAACGCGAGGACGTGCTGGTCCGCAAGGTCGGCCTGCTCGGGCGGGTCAACCCGCTGGCGCTCGAGGAGTTCGCCGCGCTGGAGGAGCGCTACAACTTCCTGTCCACCCAGCTCGAGGACGTCAAGGCGGCCCGCAAGGACCTGCTCGACGTCATCGCCGACGTCGACGCGCGCATCCTGCAGGTGTTCACGGAGGCCTATGCCGACGTGGA
>JACZYK010000298.1 GCA_022571135.1 Bacteroidota bacterium | reverse complement strand
CCGTCCCGCTGCAGGCTCCGGCAGGATTCGAGGACGGCCTTGTGTTCGGTAGCACATGTAACGATATGTTTGCCTTTTGAAGCGTGGGTGCGCGCGACGCCGATAATGGCCTGATTCACGGCCTCTGTGGCACCGCCCGTAAAAAGGACCTCGTCCGGCGTCGCGCCGATCAGCGAAGCCAGTTGTTCACGAGCGATGGTGACGGCTTCGTCGGCAGCCCATCCGAGACGATGGGTCGTGTTCGAGGGATTCCCGTACTCTTTCAGGAAGTAGGGAATCATCCTGTCCACGACTTCCTGTTCGACCGGCGTCGTGGCGTTGTAGTCGAGATAGATGAGATCACGCATCAGGAGCTCCGTACCGGGTATTCAATACTGAGTGCTTAACAGCCCATAGTCCAACAAATCCGCCTAAGGCCTAGAACGGTGCTCTTGGAATCGGGTTTCTGAGCGCACCGTTCCATCGGATAGTCATCTGATTGTATCCTGGTCATTCTCAGAAGGTCGTCGTAATACCCGCCATCACAGATCTCGGGAGTCCCGGTCTGAGTCCGGCGGGCCTGCGAGCCACTATGTAGACGGCGTCCGTCACGTTTCGAACCGTTGCGAAGAGGCGTACGTACCTGGTCAAACTATAGCTGCCCGAGAGATCTACGACTACGTGTGCATCGGTCCGCTCCGACTCGGAAATCGGTCCAGCACCGGCCTGCGTCCGCATAGCACTGATGTAGGAGGTGCTCACTGCGATGTCGTAGCGTCTTCCCTCAACGCCTGTTCCGACCGATATCTGATGCTTCGGCACATACGGCAATTCATCGCCTTTCTGAACCGTGCCCCACGGTGAGAGCGAACTCTTGAAATTGCTCTGGAATACGGCCGAGGTATACGTGTAGGTCATCGACACCGGGATGGAGAGCGTCCAATCCATCAATCCACCCAGATTGAACGTGGAGGATACTTCTAGGCCGGATACGTCTACTTCTCCACCGTTGAACTGATCGAAACTTCCCGTCCCGCCGATCGCGGCCAGGTCAGACCCCAGGAGGTTGCTGAAATCACTGAAGAAGACAGTGGCATCCGCACGGAACGTCCCATAGCGGAAACGCGAACCGAGCTCATAGTTCACGCTGCTCTCGGGTCGGGTGCCCTCGGTCGATCCCGGAGGCGCAAATCCTTTATGGATTCCGGTGAACAGCGTTACGGCTGAATTAAACTTGAATGAAATGCCGAGTCCCGGAATAATCGCATCGACCGTGTTCTCTCGCGTGTTGAGCGAACTCGCCGTCCGCTCGGGGTCGCTTTTTCCGTAGTCCTTTCTCTTCTGGGTGACGTGTTCGTAGCGAACTCCGGGCAGGAGCGTGAGACGGCCGACGACGAAATTCTGCTGTGCAAAGGCGGCTGTGGCGCGGGCTGCCTCAATCCGATTGCTATCGGTCCCGGGGACTCCCGCGTCGACGAGCGTCATCTCTCCATCGATCATCGCATACCGGTCAACCCACTGGAAACGGTCCATTTCATCACGGTGCAGGCGAACGCCAACGTCCAGACGTTGCTTACGTCCAAACGCCGGAAAGAAAAAGCTGGCTTCGGTCTGAACGCCGGTGGACAGATACTCCCTGTTATTCGCTTTAACATTCAAGAGGTTATCCTGCCCATTCGACTGTCCAGTTATAACGGCGTACTCGGCGCTGTGCAGCTCGGGCGCCGACAGTAGATCAGCGATTCCGACCGCTTCCTTCGAACCCGCAGCCTTCACTTTGTCCAGTTTGTACCAGTTTCTGGAGAAGTCTATTCTGTAACCGGTCGTGGCTATATGCAGCCATTTCAGCGGCTGGATGACATGCCGCAACACGAGTTGGCGGTGGGTGGCATTCATCACATCGCGCTTAGAAGCGGCGTATCGACGGAGTGGATTGGCCTGAAAGTCCGAGTCGGTAAGCCCGAGATACGTCTCGTAGGATACCTCGGTCGTATGCGTGAATTTCAGACTTACCGCTTGCTGAATTTTTTTTTGCGCATCGGTATTCAGCCTGAACTTAACGAGATAATCCTTTTTGTCGAACCCGGAATTCCCCCCGGTATCGATCTCCTTGAAACCGTCCGTACGTATTTGATAGGTTTCCGCTACGAAGCCTCCCTTGTCAAAACTGCTGCCGACATACGCGTGGAGCGTCCGGTCGTCATTGTTGCCGGTCATGGCATGGAACATCCCGGAGAACCGATCCGGAATACGCCGGGACAAAAGATTCAGCGCACCGCCCGTCGTATAAGGTCCGTATTTGATCTGGCTGGAGCCCTTCCGTACCTCGACCTCTTCCATTCTGCCGATCGAGGGAAAGTAGTAGGCCGCCGGAGCCGCGTAGGGCGCCGGCGCAATCAGGATGCCGTCCTCCATCAGGGAGATTTTTGAACTGCGTTCCGATCCCGTCCCCCGCATTCCAATATTCGGACGAAGACCGTAACCGTCCTCCTCGATAATGTTGACTCCCGGAATCTCTCGCAGAATCCGGTTGACGTCGCTGTGCCTGAACTTCTCGAGCATCCGCGTCGTGAGTCGGTGAGCCGAGCCCGGGATGCCCTCTATTCCGGTCATACTCGATATCATACTCGACTGCTCAATGACGATCTCAGGAATTTCGAGCGTCGCCTGGCGGAGCGAAAAGGTGACTTTGACAGACGCTTCGGATCGTACTTCTATGCGACGCCGCTCGGATTCAAATCCGAGATAGCGAGCCACCAGTACATAATCGCCCGCCGGGATGCCGGATATCTCGAACGTGCCGTTATGAGCAGTGACGACGCCAATCGTCGTATCGAGGAGATACACCTCGACCCCGGGGAGTGGATCGCCCAGTTCTAAGTCGATGACGGTACCCTTAATCTGCCCGCTCTGCGCGAGTACCGGAAGTGACAGGACCATCGCCCAGACGAGAGCGATCAGAATGATCGTAATTACGCTTGTTGAATTGCCCATCTCGATTATGGAATTGGAATGATATCACAATGAGCCTCAAGCAGTATCT
>JACZYK010000297.1 GCA_022571135.1 Bacteroidota bacterium | reverse complement strand
TGGATTTTACCGACGGACGAAGAATCATGCGCTCCGTCGTTCCCGTCCAGACGGCGATCGAAACGGGTGGTCAGGAAGTCAACGACACGATCGAACGCCAGGCGATGCTTTCTTTCATCGACGCCCACTGGACCGAGCACCTCCGCAATCTCGACGAGGTCAAGGAGGGAATCGGCCTTCGGGCGTACGGACAGCGGGATCCCCTCATCGAATATAAGATGGAGGCTTTCAAGCTGTTTGCAGAGATGATGGAGACTATCAATACGGATGTCGTTTCGTTCCTCTTCCGCTGTGGTCCGCTCCTGGATCGCCAGGCGGCTCCGCCGCAGGCGCGGAGCAGTACGCAGAGAAGACTGGATCCAAAGCGGGCACAGAGTTCACATGCTGCCGGCCCGTCTTACGGAGTCCAGGCGTCGGGTGGAGAGGATTCGGCAGCCCGGCGGGATCCTACGAAAAAGGCGGCACCGGTGACCGTCGATCATAAAGTCGGTCGAAACGATCCGTGTCCCTGCGGCAGCGGGAAGAAGTACAAACACTGCCACGGCAGATAACCTCGCACGCTGCGGAGACCGCATTTGCTCTGCTCGCTCTACATCAGGGATTACGCACTCATAGATGAGCTCGAAGTCGATTTTTCGAACGGGCTCAACATCATTACGGGAGAGACGGGCGCCGGAAAATCCATTCTGGTCGGTGCTCTCAAGCTGATTCTCGGAGAGCGGGCGGCTACGGATTCGATACGGACGGGTGCGCGTAAAGCGATCATCGAGGGTATATTCGACACCGGCGACCTGACCGGCGTACGAGCCATGCTGGACGAAGGCGGCTTCGACGTTCAGGCCAGGTTGATTCTCAGGCGAGAAGTATCCGAAGGCCACAGCCGGGCGTTTATCAATGACTCCCCCGCATCGGTCCAGCAGATGAGAGCGATCGCTTCCGAACTCGTCGATCTCCACGGACAACATGAGCATCAGTCCCTTCTCCGGACGGAAAAACATCTAGAGGTCGTAGACGGTTTCGGTGGTCTCGGCGGACTGGTCGAGGCATATCGAAGTCACTACGGAAAGGTTGCCAACCTGGTGGACGAACGCGAAGAACTTCGCGCGAAGGAGCGCGAGTTGCAGCAGCAGAAGGACTTGTTCGCTTTTCAGATCCAGGAGATAGATGCCACTCAGCCTGTCGAGGGAGAAGACGTGTCGCTGGAAGCAGATCGCCGAATGCTCGAAAATGCCGAACGACTCTTTACCGCGACGGCATCCCTGTTCGATGTCCTCTACGAGTCCGATACATCGGTGAACGATCAACTCGTGCGGGTCCGAAACGAGATTCAGGACCTGGTTCGCATCGATCCCGAATTCGAGGGACTCCTGTCGGAAATTCTCTCCGCCCAGATTGCGGTCGAGGAGACGGCCAAATCGCTTCAGGACTACAACTCCAGGATCGAGTTCAATCAGGAACGCCTGGATGGGATCAGGGAGCGGTTGATCGAGCTCGATCATCTGAAAAGAAGGTACGGAGGTACGCTGGAGGCGGTTCTCGCGCTCCGCGAGGATTTAGGCATCCAGTACGAAATGGCCGTCGATTTCGAGGGAACCCTCGGCCGCCTGGACTCGGGAATTGCAGCCGCGCAGTCCGAATTGAGCGAGGCGGCGAATCGTCTCTCGGACAAGCGACGGGAGATCGCCGGACGGATCGAGATTGCGATCGTCTCCGAACTGGCGGCACTGGGCATTCAGGACGCTCGGTTCGCCATCCATATTGATTGCACAATCGATGAAAACGGGTGGATAAGGGGCGCTGGTGAAAACAGGTCCGTGCGATACGAGGCGTTTTCCAACGGTATGGACCGCGTATCCTTTCATCTCTCGACCAACATAGGCGAAGAGCTGAAACCGCTCGTCAAAGTTGCGTCAGGGGGAGAAATCAGCAGAATCATGCTCGCCCTCAAAACCATCCTCGCGAAAAGCGATCGGTTGCCGATTCTGGTGTTCGACGAAATTGATCAGGGTATTTCGGGAAAGTTGGCACTGAAGGTCGGAGAGCGACTGCATGCCCTCGCGAGGTACCATCAGGTGATCGCCATTACGCATCTGCCGCAGGTGGCGGCGCTCGCAGACGCTCACTTCAAGGTCGAAAAGACGGTCGACGACGAGCGGACTAGGACCGGGATGAGGCGACTCGATGAAATTCAGAGGCAGGGCGAGATTGCCGGGTTGCTGAGCGGGGCCACCATAACCGATGCTTCGTTGGAGAGTGCGAGAGAGTTGCTCGATATTAAACCGGAATTGTCGCCTTGACCGTACATCCAAAACGTATTACCGACCCTATCCGTCGAAATGCAAGAGAGAGATCCCATGCCGGCTAAACACTCAGATATTCGTTTTGGCACCGATGGATGGCGCGCGATCATCGGAAAGGACTTTACGTTCGAGAATGTCGGACGCCTTGCGCATGCGACGGCAAGCTGGCTCGAAAAGGAATTCGGCCACGGCGCCTGCGTGGCGCTCGGCCACGATACCCGATTCCAGGCTCGCGCTTTTTCAGAGTTTGCGGCGCGAGTTCTTGCTTCCCGGGGCGTACGAGTTCTGTTTGCAGAGGGATATACGCCGACACCTGCCCTCAGCTGGGCGACGAAGGAATACGCGTGCAACGCCGGCGTCGTGATCACGGCCAGCCACAATCCTCCCGAATACAACGGTTTCAAACTGAAAGGAGATTTCGGGGGATCGGCACTGCCGGAAATGGTATCGGGGGTGGAAAGGGAAATTCCGGATTCGACGTCCGGATTCGACGAACCTGCGTCTTTCGGAGCGCTCCTGCAATCGGGAGCCATTGAGCTGCGTCCGGTTCGGTCCGAGTACCTGGAGATGTTGCGGGGAAAACTGGACATCGACACCATTCGAAAAGCGGGCCTCCACCTGGTGCACGATGCCATGTATGGCGCCGGTGCGGGCATGTTTACGGAGTTGATCGGACCCGATTCAGTCATCGAGCTGCATTCGGAGATTAACCCGGGATTCGGCGGGTGCTCTCCGGAGCCCATTGAGCGGAACTTGCCGGAATTACCTCCGTTA
>JACZYK010000296.1:2114-3097 GCA_022571135.1 Bacteroidota bacterium | reverse complement strand
CGGTCTTAAGCAAACCCATAAGTGCCCCGGAAGCTTTGTTTCAGTAATGTTGCGGCCGTCTGTCGTCCGTCATAGTAACTATTTTGGGATTTCACCTACAGAGGGCATGATTATTTTCGTATACAATGCAGACTCGGGTATGTTAAATGCGGTATTCGATTTTGCTCATAAAATATTAAGCCCATCGACCTATAATTGCCGGCTTTGTCAATTGACGTATGGAACGTTTTCGGAAAAACAGGTATGGAAGGAGTTCCGTGACAATACCGCAGAAGAATTATTGTTTTTACATCGGGACGAATACGAAAGACAGTTCGAGAAAAAAATAAAGTATCCGGTAATTTTGAAGGATGCAGGGAATGATCTAGAGGTATTGTTGCCGCATCAGGAGATAGAAAAGATGAGTGATGTAACTGAACTCATAGACCGAATGAAGGAGCTATTGTGGTCGCGAATTGCTGATTTGGATGGTCGATGAAATCGAAGCGACGATCGATATGTCAGAGTATCTAATCTTTTAAAGCCCTCGCATGGTAAACCGTTTTGCAAAATATCGAGCCGCATTCGAGTTGAGCACCCTTTTAACCGTTCCGTACTTGAGAGCCTGCAACCGTGCCATTCCCTGCAGCCGACTCTCGCGTCCCATCCACATGTTGAACTCGGCTCGCCTGCGAGCGATGGACGCAGCGCGACGTCGATCTCTGCTGTAAATGTCGAAAAGTCGAACGGGAGGATCGGAGGCCCTTACGGCTTGCGCGAGAACGCCTGCGGCGACCCACGCGTCAAGCCAGCCCAGGTTCATACCCTGGCCGCCGATCGGACTGATTACGTGGGCGGAATCGCCCGCCAACAGGATCTGCCCCTGGGCCATCCGAGCGGCCAGATGGTGGTACACCGAGAATGCGCTGATCATCGTGCACGTATTCGCGGGCACATCATGATTCGTTCTATCCCGGACCATCCTTGCCAGAGTTTCCGGCGCT
>JACZYK010000296.1:0-2104 GCA_022571135.1 Bacteroidota bacterium | reverse complement strand
CTGTCCAGGAGTTTTTCCGTTTTGACCACCCATCTCCGAACTCCGCCTGGTAAGGGGAACGATTCGACCACGCCACTATCGGTCAGAAAAATGCCGGCCCTTAGGCCGAGGTCCGATGTATTATCGAAGTCACCCATAAGAAATTTGTCGGCGTATTCACCACCCGGGAAAGCGATTCCCGCAGATTTGCGGACCAAACTATCCTTGCCGTCGCATCCGACTACATAATCGGCACGAAAACGCACCAGGCGCTTTTTCTTAGAGGCGGTAACGATCATTCGGTCAAAAATTTCGGAAACATTGGTTACAGCCATTCCTCTGAGCAGCGCGGAACCGTCCAGTTCGAAAAGCCGGCGCTCAAGTACTCCTTCCGTTTCGAACTGAGGCAGTGACAGAACAAATTTGTAGGGCGGTGGGCAGGCCTCGAACGTCAGCGTCCCGAGGTACTTCGAATTAGCAAAAGCCACTCCCTCGGTAATCGGTATGCCTTTCCGAATCAGTTCATCCGCAATTCCCACCTCCGCCAGGCGCTCTAGCGCCGGTGGATGAATGCCAATCGACCGCGTATGCTCGGATGGCCTATCTGTGAGTTCGAGAACCCGGCATGAGATACCGTCCTGCAGCAACAAACATCCCAGAAAGAGTCCGACTGGACCTCCTCCCACAACAATCACATCGGTGTCCTCATTGTTCATGGTTGCCAGAAAAGCAGGTTCCGAAAGAGCGGCATGGACCGCACGCGCCACGGATCGGGAACGACGCGCCTGAGTTCGTCGGGTAAGTAAGATCTCCGGATTGAGATGAGCCCATCGACCGTGATGAACGACCTGCGAAACACGAGGGCTGTCGGCATAAATCCAAGATATGCAAAGTCGTCGCGGCGAATATCGTTGTGTAGAGCCAGCTTGGTAGCTAATGCCGCCGAATCGCTCAGAAACAGCTTGAGTTCTACCGCATCCAAATGGTGAATGACATGGTTTGAGATGACCACATCGTATTTGCGGCCCTCGCGAACAAGATCTCCTGTCATCGCCCGCCGGATGACCACACTGTTCGGGAGCGAGCGACTTTTCATGAAGTCTACCGCGCGTTCGTCCGGTTCGATAGCCGTGATTTCGACATTCAAACCGTCGCGCGCTGTCCACCGCGCCAGCCGCTCGACGAGATCGCCGCCGCCGCACCCGATATCCAGAAGCCGGGACGGATTCCCGGACAGACACGGGCGAATCCAGCGCTTGTAAACGCGCCGCCATCCCGATACGACAGCGTTTACGTACGTGAATTGAGCATATGTATTGCGAAGCATCTGAAGATCACACGCCGGATCCTCCATGCGTTCGGACAAATTCGGTTGTCGGTGTCGAAGAAATACGGTTGGCATCTAGACGCACTTCAGGAGAGCACTTTCAACGGTTAGACCGGGACCGAATGCCATAGCGTACATCGTGTCGCCGGAATGGATCTCTCCCGCATTCAGAATTTCCTCCATTACGAATAGAATCGTTGCGCTGCTCATGTTTCCATACTCGCGAAGGACGAGCCTGGAGGAGGCGAGCGCATCATCACTTAATCCAAGCCCGACTTCGACTTTGTCGAGAATGGCTCGCCCACCGGGGTGGATGGCCCAGTGATCGATCTCCTCGAACGAGAGACCGCCTTCATCCAGAAGCGTGTCAACGATCGAACTAATATTCGCCTCGAGTATTCGCGGCACAGATGTGGACAATACCATGTCAAACCCGTGGTCACCGATGGTCCACGCCATGTCGCCTTCGCTGTCGGGGGCTACGGTTGAAAGGAGTGATTCGATTTGCAGCGCGAAGGCAGACGGATCGGGTGTTCGCGCGCTGACGATTGCACCGGCGGCGCCGTCTGAAAAAACCGAACTGGCGATAATGTCGTCAATATCATAGGATGGCTCAAGATGCAGGGTGCACAGTTCGAGGCAGACTACGAGAACAACCGCCTCCGGGTCGGCCACGCAGAAAGCGTTGGCCATTTTCAAGGCCGGGAATGCCCCGTAGCAGCCCATGAAGCCGATATGAAAACGGTGGGTGGCCGCATCGAGTCCAAGATCCTTCACGATGAAAAAGTCGGGTCCCGG
>JACZYK010000295.1 GCA_022571135.1 Bacteroidota bacterium | reverse complement strand
GTACGCGCGTCTCCTACCACTAGATAGAGCATGTGCTGCGGATCGATGTATTCTCTGGCCAGTCGCATGTGCTCCGCCGCATCCAGAGAGCGCACAAAGTCTTCCTGTCGACTCACATAGTCGAAGGGGAGATTATGGGTTGCGATCTGTGTCAGCATGCTCCTCAGGGCGCCTAACGTCTCGAAACGCCTTGCGTTGGAGAGCGTCAGCGCGTCTTTCGTAAACGTCAGATCCTCGTCGCTTATCTGCTCGCGATATTTCTGCATCTCATCCCGGAAAATCTCGACCGATTCATAGGTGACGTTCGAGCGAACGGCCGACGAAGCCGTGAACGGACCCACATAGCGGGATCCGGCGAACAACGTTCTGGCGCCGTAAGTATATCCCTTCTCCTCGCGGAGGATCATATTCAAGAAACTGTTGAAACTGCCACCGAGCTTGTAATTCATCACCGTGGCCGGATAGTACCCGGGATCGTCATACTTCAGTGCCAGATAGCCGATTCGGATTTCGGATTGCTTGGCATCCGGGACGTCCACGAAGTACAGTTTTGATTGCTCCGGGCGGCTCGGAGCCTCGATGCTGGGAAGTAAAACATATTTGTCCGACCACTTTTCCTCCAACGGGCGGAACTGCTCGACAGCCTCTTCTTTGCTGATGGCACCGGCTATCGCGATACTCGCAATCGAGGGAGAAAAGTAGTTATCATAGTATGCTTTCAGATCATCGATCGTAATCGACTCAACACTCTCCGGCGTTCCCAGCGTCGAATGTGCCAGGATATTATCCGGGCCATATAGGACCTTCCGAAATACGATCGACGCAATCGAGGCAGGGTTGGATCGTCGACGGTTGATAATCTCGATCGTTTCCTGTTTGATCCGGACAAATTCATCTTCGTCCCACCGGGGCTCGAGCAGTATTTCCTCGGTGAGCGCATACGTATCGGGCAACCTGGACACGAGGGTATTACTTATGATCGTGATCGATTCTGTCGAGGTGAACATGCGAATGCTGGCTCCGAGTTCGTCGATCGCTTTCTCGAGTTCCACCGGTGTGCGATTGGCCGTTCCTTCCATCAGGATATCGGTCATCAGATTGGCGACCCCGATTTTGTCCGGATTATCGAGCGTCATGCCTCCGGCCAGCATAATAGAAAACTGGACTAGCGGCAGTTCGTCGTGCTCGATGCCGTACATCCTGAGGCCGTTGCTGTAAGTGTGCGACCAGATCTCAGGTACTCTGGTTGCGATAGCCGGTCCCTTCTCCGGCTCTACTGTTCGATCGAAGCTGGAAGGAATCTGTTCGACGACGTCGTCAGAAGGTTGGCGAGAATCGTCGACACCGGCAGATTGGATCGCCTCCTCGATAACTGGAAATCGTTCCGCATCCTCGGTTACGAGATCCACTCCGCCCATCGGAACGAAGCTTGTCAGCACGTAGTTCTGACCCTTGATATAATGCTCGTAAACCCTCCAGATATCTTCCTCGTTCACGTCCAGTGATTTCTGGATATCCTCCTCGATGAAGCCGGGAGAACCAGCGAATTCGTTGTAGCTGGCTAGCGTAAATGATTTGCCTAGAACACTCGAAATCCTGTTGTAGAAGTTCGTCTCTGTTTTGGCCTTGATACGGTCCAGGTCTTCGGCGGTAAATCGCTCTTCTTCAAAGCGATCGAAAGCCGTGTGGATAGCCGACTCGATCGTCTGAGTACTCGTACCTTGAAATGCACGTATCCTAAATCGAAAAACACCCGCGATTTCGCTGCTTGACTGATAGCCAGACACCGAGGGCGCCAGTTTCTCCTCCTCTACGATGACTTTGTATAGCGGAGAGTCCTTTCCGTCAGACAGAAGTTCGCCCAGCATACTCAGCGCATAGGAATCGTCACTGTACTGCTCCGCGGTCGGGTAGACCATATTCAGTTCCGGTGATCGCGCGAAATTGTCTTCGTGAAATACCCGTTTGGTCTCCGACAGTGTTACCGGCAGCACCTCCGGATCCGGGGTATCGGGTCCGGATTCTATCTCGGCAAAGTATTTCTCTATCCACTCTCGAGTTTGAGCCTCGTCGAAGTCTCCGGCGACGACCAGCGTGGCGTTATTCGGTCCATACCACTTCCTGTAGAAGTCGCGCACGTCCGAAAGTGAGGCGCTCTTCAGGTCCTCGAAGGACCCGATAACTTGCCAGTTATAAGGGTGGCCTTCCGGGTACATCAGCTTGTCGATGACGTAACTGGTGTGTCCGTACGGCCGGTTGTCTACCCGCTGCCGCTTTTCATTCTGGACGACGTTTTGCTGATTCAAAAACGCTTCTTCCGTGACCACACTGAGGAGCCATCCCATTCGGTCGGACTCGAGCCAGAGCACCATTTCGAGGGCGTTGTTTGGTACGACCTCGAAGTACACGGTTCCGTCTTTCGACGTACCGCCGTTCAGCGTTCCGCCGGAGGCCTGAATTTTCTTGAAGAACTGATCTTGTCCGACATGCTGGGACTCCTGAAAAAGGATGTGCTCGAAGAGATGGGCGAAGCCGGTGCGACCGATCTCCTCTCTGTTGGATCCAACATGGTAGACAATGGCGACCGCGACGATAGGATCTGATGTGTCGCTGTGGAAAACGACCTCCAGACCGTTGTCGAGGGTATACTTGGTGTAATCGATACTGAAGGATGCCCTATCGGCCGGCCGGCAGGCGGCCGTGACGAGGACTAGAGCAAAGAGCAGGGGATAACGGGCGTTCTTCATGACCTTCGAGGATTTGAGCGCAAGAAAACGGTCGCGTCTTTCTGCGAGCGATATTCATAATAACGAAGTTTGTGCGGGAAATCGCATAGTCCGTACAGAAATGACTGTCCGCCTGAACACTCCTGATGAGGACCCCGCTGCACCATGTCGAGTCCATATTCTTGGCGGGGGATGGGCTGAAGCGAGGCAGATAGATTACGAAAAACGTTAAAGACGTCGCAAAAAGAAAGCCCCCAGCTTCAGCTGTGGGGATGAATTTTCCTGAAACAACTTGGCACATTATATATCTAACTTATGTACAACAATCATCAGGAGAGGACATTCTCCTGCCGGAAAGGCGATGCCAGCGGC